>JAGVKR010000194.1 GCA_020050375.1 Planctomycetales bacterium | reverse complement strand
GACGAACTATCACGTCGTGCGCGGCGGTCCCGCCGTCGAGCAGAAGCCCGAACACAAATCCGAGCAGACGCTTTACGTCCGCCTTCCCGACCGACGCGGGTTCGAGGCCCGCATCTATGCCGCCGATCCCCGCAGTGACCTGGCCGTACTGAAAATTCCGGCAACCGATCTCAAACCGATCCGTCTCGGAAACGCCACAACGGTCCGCAAGGGGCAGTTCGCCATTGCCCTCGGAAACCCTTATCTGATTGCCCGCGACGGATCGGCAAGCGCCACCTGGGGGATTATCAGCAACCTGGCCCGGCATGCGCTCCCTGATCCCGATCTCAGCGAACAGGAGCAGCGCCGACGTGAGACGCTGCAGAATCTGGGCGTGTTGCTGCAAATCGACACGCGGCTCGATTTGGGAACGAGCGGCGGCGCGCTCATCAATCTGCGGGGGGAGTTGATCGGGATCACCACGT
Source organism: Planctomycetales bacterium (assembly GCA_020050375.1). Classification (GTDB taxonomy): domain Bacteria; phylum Planctomycetota; class Planctomycetia; order Planctomycetales; family Planctomycetaceae; genus SIAF01. Next base: position 2,960 of record JAGVKR010000194.1, on the reverse strand, counting down.
CGCTGGCCTCCGTCGCTGGTTACGAAAAATCGGCCGGGTTTGCCGTCCCCATCGACGATTCGACCCGGCGGATCATCGAGACGCTTCGTCAAGGCAAGGAAGTCGAGTATGGCTTCCTCGGAATCGTGCCCGACAGCGTGCTCCCCTCCGATTTCGTCGGAGATTTGGCGCCCTTGGCTGAGAAGTTCCATCAGTATGGGGCCGCGCGGATCGTCGAAGTGGTTCAGAACCTGCCGGCCCAACGCGCGGGACTGCTGGCCAACGATCTCGTGATCCGCGTTGGCGATAAGCCCATTTTCTCGAAGAGCGACCTCATGCGTGAGATCGGCGTGCAGGGCCCCGGCACTGTGGTTCGGATGCTCGTGTGGCGGCGTGGAAAGGAAGTCGAGCTTCCCGTGGAGATCGGCAAGTGGCCCGTCATCAACGAAGAAGCCGTGATCACCAGCGTCCCGCTGCGCGACCCTTGGCGCGGATTGACTTACGACTATCCGACGGCTCGCTTCCGGTCGTTCAATGCGCGCGGCAACCCGCCGGAACGGAATTCCGGCGTGCTGATTCTCGACGTGCAGTCCAATTCGCCAGCCGCCGCGCTCGAGCTGCGCCCCGAAGACCTGATCACCCATGTCAAAGGGAAACCGGTCCGCAGCCCGAGGGAATTCTTCGAGATCGTCAAGGGGGAGACCGGTCCGGTGCAGCTCCAGTTGCTTTCCGGCTCGACGCAGTTCCAGTCCCGCACGGTGGAAATCAAGTCGCAATAGTCGACGGAGCCCGCCGAGGCGGAGGTCGCCGAATGGACGCCGTCCATTGCGATGATCGACGGCGATTCCTTCATTTCTGGCCCAAGCCCCACTAGAATCCCGCTTTGCCCAAATCGATGTCTGCGCGACTGCGACCTGGAACAAAGGTTCGTGCGGTTCCGATCGCGATAATGACAAGATAGGGAAAATGGGAACTGTGACACGCAACATCTACGTTGCGTGTCTGTTGGCAATGTACTTTTTCCGTTGTCTTTGAGGGGGCCAGCGTGCCTCCGCGCTGAAACCGCAATCGTCTGCCATCCGATTGTCGACAATCCGACCCCGAACCCCGATCGCTCCGCCAACATCTGGCTCGGACGGTCCACACCACCGATCCAACTTCATTTGTCTCCTTCGGGAACATCACAGAAAACCTCGGCCTTATGAAAACCGACGACCTCCGCGAATCGTATCTGGCCTTCTTCGAATCCAAGGGATGCGTCCGCAAAGGGAGCGACGTGCTCGTCCCCCGCGGCGATCCGACGGTGCTATTCACTCCGGCCGGGATGAACCAGTTCAAAAACCAGTTCCTGGGGATCGGCAAGCTCGAATTCACCCGCGCCGCGACCTGCCAGAAGTGCCTGCGGACCGGAGACATCGACAACGTCAGGAACACCGCCTACCACCACACATTCTTCGAGATGCTCGGGAATTTTTCGTTTGGCGACTATTTCAAGAAAGAGGCCATCCATTGGGCGTGGGAATTTCTCACTTCTCCCAAATGGCTCGGCTTGGCCGGGGAGCGACTCTCCGTCACCGTCTACCTCGACGATGACGAGGCGTACAACATCTGGCACGATGAGATCAAGGTTCCCGCCGACCGCATTCGCCGCGAGGGCGAGAGCGAAAACTTCTGGCCCGCCAGCGCCCCGTCGCAAGGCCCCGACGGCGTCTGCGGACCGTGCAGCGAGATTTATTACCATGCCCCCGGCGCCAAAAGCAGCGTCGAGATCTGGAACCTGGTCTTCACGCAGTTCAACCGCGTCGGCAGCCCGCCCAACAACCTGCGCCCTCTCCCCAAGAAAAACATCGATACCGGAATGGGGCTCGAGCGGACGGCGGCCGTCCTGCAGGGGGTCGAGAGCAATTTCGAGAACGACCTGCTGAAACCGCTCTGCCTGGCCGCCGCCGACGCCGTGGGAGTGAAGTACGACTACGCCAGCCCGCAGGGGCGCCCGGTGCGCCGGATCGCCGACCACGTTCGGGCTGTGACATTTTGCGTGCATGAAAACGTCGTCCCCGGCAACGAGAAACAGGGGTACGTCGTTCGCCAGTTGCTGAGGCGCGCTTTGCTCGAAGGCTACCTCCTCGGTCGACAGGAGCCTTTTCTGCACAAGATCGTCCCGATCGTGGCGAACGTCATGCACCGCGGCTATCCCGAATTGGCCGAGACGATTGAACGGGTGGGGCTGGTCATCAAAGCCGAAGAAGAGTACTTTCTGCACACCGTCGAGAAAGGTCTCCGCAAACTCGACCGCTGCATCGAGACGGTCCGCAAAGAAGGGCTCGACGTCATCTCCGGAGACGATGCCTTCGACCTGCACCAGACTGACGGTTTTCTCGTCGAGCTGACAGAAGCCATCGCAGCCCGGAATAACCTCCGCGTCGACCGCGGGCGATTCCGCGAGCTGATGGAGAAGCACCGCGGGATCAGCGGCAGCGAAGCTTTCGCCGATTCGGTGATGAAGGCCGGCCCCCTCGACGTGCTCCGCGAGACCGCCACCGCCACCGACTTTCTCGGATACGAAACGACCGAAGCCCAGGGAGAGCTCGTCGGGATCGTCGCCGAAGATCGGCTCGTCGACGCGCTCCGTGAAGTCGGTCACGAGAAGCCGGTCGTGCTCGTCCTCGATCGCACGCCGTTCTACGGCGAGGCAGGCGGCCAGGTCGGTGATACGGGGGTCCTCGAAAGTGCCGATTGCACGTTCAGCGTCCAGGACACGCAGCGCCACGGCGGCTTCATTGTCCACATCGGGCACTTGCGGCGCGGCCAAATCATAATCGGCGCCAAACTGACCGCCAAAGTTGACGCTGTCCGCCGCGCGGGGATCCGCCGGGCGCACTCCGCGACGCACCTGTTACATCATGCCTTGCAGCAAACGCTGGGCACTCACGCCACGCAGCGCGGCTCGAAGGTCGACGCCGACTGGTTGCGGTTCGATT
>JAGVKR010000113.1 GCA_020050375.1 Planctomycetales bacterium | reverse complement strand
TCCGAAAGACAAATGTCTAAGGAAAGAAAAAAATCAAAGCTCGAAATGCTTTCTTTTCCACTTTTTTGCCTTTTGGATTTCCTTCGACATTTGAATTTAGACATTCGGATTTCCAAACCATGATCGCCCTCATCGACAACTACGACAGCTTCGTCTACAACCTCGCCCGTTACGTGGAGGAGCTGGGGCAGGAGACGGTTGTCGTGCGCAACGACGCTGTCTCGGTCGCTGAAATCGCCGCGATGCGGCCGCAGGCGATCATCATCTCGCCCGGTCCCTGCACGCCGAGCGAGGCGGGGATCAGCCTCGATCTCGTTCGCGAGCTGGGGCCGCGGGTGCCGATGCTCGGGGTGTGCCTCGGGCATCAGGCGATCGCGCAGGCGCTTGGTGGACGGGTGATCCGCGCCCCGGAACCGGTGCATGGGCGGACATCGTTGATCGAGCACCACGGCGAGCGATTGTTCGCGGGACTTCCCCAGCCGCTCCGGGCGACGCGCTATCATTCGCTGATCGTCGAAGAATCGTCGCTGCCGGGCGAGCTGAAGATCGTCGCCCGGACGCCGGATGGGCTGCCGATGGCGCTGGAGCATGTCACGTGGTCGCTGTTCGGCGTGCAGTTTCATCCCGAGTCGATTCTGACGCAGGACGGGCATCGGCTGCTGGCGAATTTCCTCAAGCTGGCGGGATTGGCCGTCGCAGGACTCCCCGAAGGCGACCTGCGAACTGCACCCCGCTCTCTCGATCCAGCCGACATCTGGTGGGCGACGCAGCCGCTGTGAGCGGGGCTTGAGGCTTGAGTCTCGGGGCTTGAGGATTCGGGCTTGTGTGGTCAGCCTGCGCATCGATGGGTTACGCAACCACGATCCGGGCAGGCTCGCTGGCGCGCAACGTCTGCCCGCTCGGCTTTTCGGCATCCGCCTTTGGCATCGGGTCGGACTTTTTCTCCGCCGGATTCTTTTCGGACGGCTTCGATTCCACGGGAGACTCGGCGGGCGTTGCCTCTTCCTGCGGCTTATCGCTCCCGGAGGTCCTGATCGGAATCGCCTTGCGGTAGACGTCGAGCTGAATCTTCGCCCGCTCGAGCCCCAGTTCCGCCCGTTTCAATTCCCGACGAGCATTATTCAAATCGGCGTCCGATTGATAACCCTTCTCCAACAGGCGCTGCTTGCTCGACAGTTCGTCCTGCGCATCTTTCAATCGCGTTTCGGCCTCACGTGCGTCAATCTCCAGCAGCCGAACCCGCGCCGCCACATTCTCGCGGGCCAATTCCAGTTGCCGCTGACTCAATCGATGGGCGTTCCCGGCGCGTTCGAGCTCCCGCCGGGCATTTTCGCGGCTTTCCTGGGCATTGACGAGATTCTTGTGCCCCTTGGCAGGGTCGTTCGGATTGGCCTGAGCCTCCTTACCCGCATTTTCAAAAATGGCGGACGCTTCCGTTTCGATCATTTTCGCGCGATCGAACTGCCGCTGTGCCTGAAATGCGTTCTCTTCGGCAACGATCAACGCCTGCCGCGGATCGGCAACCGCCGAATTGTAGGTGAACGAATGCTCTCTCGGGGCTGATGGAACGCCGTGGCCCGACGCCCCGGTCGTCTCTGGTTTCTCAACCTTCGGACGATTGGCCGTTTGCACCGACGCCGGGCGGCCTGCCGCCTCGGCCTCCCTCACGGCATCGTACTCCGCGGCGAGCTTGCGGAGCAGTTCGAGGAAGCGTTTGTCGTAGTGGAAGCGGGCAATCGCGGCGTGCGGTTTCTCGGCGGCCGGAGCGAAGATCATCACGAGCGGGAATTTCTTCGCCTCTTCTTCATCTTCGGTCTCATCATCGATGATTCGGACCGCGACGAAGCTCTTTTCGATCACCTCGACCACTTCCGGGTCGTACATCCAGTCTCTCTGTTCCTCACCGTCGAGCGACTCGGCGGGGCGATCAATGTACACCAGAACGGGACGATTGAGCTCTTTCGCCCTGGCTTTGGCTGCCTCAGTGTCGCTCATCCAGGCCACGGCGGCGCGGCGGATCTGATTTTCCCGCGATGGCTTGGCGGCGGTGGGCCAATTCCCGGATTCGGCCCGCAACTTCTCCCTCAGCAGCGCGGCAAGACGCTCCCGATTTCTGAGATCCTCTTCAGCTCGCGCAAGGAGATCGCGATTCCCAGCGACCACCGCTTCTTCAGCCTGTTTTCGCATTAGCGGCGTTATTTCTGATTTGCGCGCCGCGAGTGTTCGCTCCAAATCTGTCACCCGGCTCTCATGCTCGGCATAGGACTTCGACGTTTTTTCGAGCCGTTTCAGTTTTTCCCGCAGAGCACTTATTTGTTGCGATAAATTCTGTACGGTCGTGTCCGCGGCAACGAGCTCCGCAACTTCCTCATCAGAGACACGGGGCGTCTTCATGTTCCGCTCAATTTCCTCGCGAAGAAACGTACCTTCAGCTCTCTTCAATTCCACGCCGACGTCTGCATCCCTCAACTTCTCCAGCAGAACCTGCCGGACCGGTTCGTTGGCCAGCTTCTGCCGCAGGAGTTCGGCGATCCGCTCTTTATTTTTGAGCGCCGCTTCCGCCTGCGTGACGGCAGCGCGTTTGGGAGCGAGCACACTCTCTTCGGCCTGCTTTCGCATTTGCGGAGTGAGCGTGATTCTCTGCGATACGAGTTTCTGCTCCAGAGAATCCGCCATCTTTTTCTCCCCTCTGGCAGTTTCCGTCTCGGGTTTTCTGATGCCCAGTTTTGCCCTTAGGTCACGTAGTTGTCGTTCCAACTCATGAATGTTCGGGTCTTCGGCAACGAGCGCTGCAACCACATTCTCGGAAACAGAGATCTCCTTGACATCCCGTTCGAATGACTCGCGCTGGGCCTGGACCTGGGCCCGCTCCAATTCCAGCTCCACTTCCGCATCCGTTAGCTTCTGGAGCAGGGCCTGCCGGATCTGCGGCGCGGCGCCGGTTTCTTCCCGCGATGTGGCGGTATAAGGGCGTGCGTGGCCCGAAGATGGGGACGTTTGTGATTCCGCCGCTTCGTCGGCGGACCGGTCTTCGGCGCTCGCAGGGCGATCGCCAGCGAGCAACTCCTGCACACGCTGTTCGGTGATCTGCGGCTTGAGCTGATCCCGCGTTTTGATGCCGCGCTCCAGCCGCTC
>JAGVKR010000502.1 GCA_020050375.1 Planctomycetales bacterium | reverse complement strand
GACGGCGATCAATACGAGGACATCGTTGTCGGTGCAGGCCGGCACGTCGACGGCGTCGTAACCGACGCCGAAGCGGGAGATCGCCAGGAGGTCCGGCGAGCCGGAAACGGTGCGGCGCGTGACGCGCGGCGTCAGCACGACGACGCCGTGGGCATCGCCGACTTGTTCAGGCGTGAGCTCGGGAGACGACGTGGTAATCAATCGATGGGCGATCTGTGGCTGATCGGCAAATGTCGGCAAACCGTAGTCGCGATACTTCGGCTGACCGGTCGCATCGAGGAAATCGCCGGTGAATGCGACACGGAATGGGACATCTGATGAATTCGACAATTGGCACCTGACGAGATTCTCGAACGACCCGCCACGACTTCTCTCGGCTCAACGGCAACGAGGAAGAGGTAACAACCACGAAATACACGAATGACACGAAAGCAAACGGCTCAATGGAGTGGCGCTCTTTCTTTCGTGTAGTTCGTGTTTTTCGTGGTTCCCGTTCTTTGGCGTGCGAAAAAACGGAATCCCATTTTGCGTGTCCGGCGGCGTCCGCGATCCGTCACGGCACCGGCGACAGCGATGTCGACAGTTTGGCGTCTTTGCCGAGCGCCGACAATGCTCCGGACAGACTCCGCAGGAGCAATCCCACGTCCGATCCCAACCCGAGGAAACGGAATCCCTGCTCGCGACGCTGGAGCAAATTCTCGTTGCTCGTCGGCAAGACACCACACTGCTTGCGGTGCCGGCGAATCGAATCTTTGATCGCCAGAAGTTGCTGCGCGACTCCCGGCCCTTCCCACTGGCCGGCGTACCCGGCGGTCGACGAGTAGTCGGCCGGGCCGAACTGGAACAGCTCGACCCCCGGCACCTGGCACAGCAAACCGATGTTCCGACCCGCACGGACTGTTTCGATGATTGGGACGACGAGCACACTCTCCTCGGCTTCAACGACGTGCTCGGCCATGCAGCGGCTCCAGACGGTGGCCCGTTCGCCTCCCATCCCGCGGATGCCCGTGGGGGGATAGTGGGCGCATGCCACCGCATGCCGAAGCTGCTCGACCGTTTCGACCCAGGGGATGATCACGCCGTCGGCTCCGATGTCGAGGACCCGTTTGATCAAACCGGCGTTGAGCTCCTGGATGCGAACAAGCGCAATCGTGTCGCTGCGAACTGTGGCCCGCACATGTTCGAGGACGTCACTCCAGTCGAGGTGCCCGTGCTCGGTGTCAATTACAACCCAGTCGAGCCCGAGCGCGACCGCCATCTCGGTGATGCTGGCCGATTCGAGCGTGTTCCACAGCCCGTACACCGGCTGATCGGCGGCGAGCTTCTGGCGAAATTTGCGAAGGGCGGCGGCTTTCATGCGATCGACTTCCAATGGTGAGTTTCGGCCGCAACATAGTCATTTGGGCGAATTCCGGGAAGGCCGCGTTGCGTGGGCGAAACGGGTGTTTCCGGAGCCGGTGGCGAGGATGGAGGATTGAGGATAGAAGATAGAGGATGCAGAGGGGAGGTTGTTGCTGGATAGGGAGACGACGGTGTCAGAACGGACTATGTCGATCGATGATTTTTCTGTTCCGCAATTCCTTTACGGAACCGCCTGGAAGGAAGACGAGACGGCACGCCTGACCGAGCTGGCCATCGAACAGGGATTTCGCGGCATCGACACGGCCAACCAGCGCCGCCATTACCACGAGGCGGCGGTCGGGCAGGCGATCCAGTCGGCGATTTCGAAGAGACTGGTCGTCCGCGACGACTTGTTCCTGCAGACCAAATTCACGTTTCAGAGGGGGCAGGATCAGCGGCTCCCTTACGATCCAGAGGCCCCGATTTCCAAACAGGTCGAACAGTCGTTCGCCAGTTCGCTCACGCATCTGGGAATTGAAACAATCGATTCGTATCTCCTGCATGGCCCGACGCAGCGAGTGGGTTTGACTGCCGATGATTGGGCCGCGTGGCGAGCGATGGAGGTGATTCACGGCAGCGGTCGCGTGCGCTGGCTGGGTGTCAGCAACGTCACCCTCGAGCAGTTGCAGGCACTCTGCAAGGAGGCACGCGTTCCGCCCCGTTTCGTTCAGAATCGGTGTTATGCCTCGCAAGGCTGGGATCGTCAGGTCCGCGAATTCTGTCGCGTACACGGCCTGGTGTACCAGGGCTTTTCGCTGTTGACCGCGAATCGCGACGCGACAGCCCATCCCGAGCTGGCTCGAATTGCCAAACGGCACAGTCGCACGCCCAGCCAGATTGTCTTTCGCTTTGCGCTCGATATCGGGATGATACCCCTGACGGGAACCACCGATCCGCACCACATGCAGGCGGATCTCGAAGTTTTCAACTTCACGATGGAAGCAGACGAACTGAAGACTATCGAACATCTGGTCGCGAGCTGAGGCAAGCGACTGTCCGCCGATCGATTGCGAATGATTTCACCAGGACCGGGAGTTTCGTCCATTTTCTCCGCGTATCTCGAAGCCTTCGTTGACTACGAACCGCTGCAACGCCGAGTGCTTGCCGTCCTGGACGCCCTTCCGATCGAGGTGCAGCGCGACTTCCTCGACGATCCTCGGTTCCGCGTGGCGCTGGAGGAGTTCGTGCCCGGCCAGGGCTGGACGCTCTGGATGGCGAGTCCCGGACCGATTGGAAACAGCAGCCGCTGCGTGGTTCTCCGGCCGCGCCTGGCGCATTGCTCTGAAGCCTTTGCCTTTTATGTCATCGCCCACGAATTCGCGCACGCATTTCTGCGAAACGGGGGATGGGGCGAGATCACTGACGTCGAAGAGGCGGCCGATGCTCTGGCGGCCAGTTGGGGTTTTCGACGGCCGGCGGGAAATTCCTTCTGACGGGGCTCGATGCCTGTGACGATCGTCGTCGAAACTGGCGACCTGTAGTGTGGACTTCAGTCCACACGGAACGCTTTATCGTGTCGGCTGAAGCCAACACTACGCCCTCACCGCACCGTGCGAATCGGTTCGCACGCGCACGGGTCGAACGAGCCGGAGCGAACGACGCGCGCCGTGCCGACGCGGAGCGTGACGCTCGATTGCGCGCCGATCGTGCCGCGCACCGAGACGTCGGCACGCGGGGAAAGCTCGCCAGAGCCGACTGCCTTGACCTTCATTCGTCCCCGGTACTGCTGGCAACCGGCGATCGATGCGATCGGCTGTTCGAGTTCCGGCCCCTGCGGATGGACGAGACCCGGCGGCAACGCGACCGAGAGATTGGCCCCCTCGACCGATTGACGGCTGTTGTTCGTCACGATGAATTCGATGTCAAACGTCTGGCCGGGTGAGACCGATTTCGGCGCGCGGATCTCGAGGTCCAGCTTTGCCGGTTCGGCAGAGGGGCGGGCTTGTGTCGTACGGGGCGCCTCGCGCTCTGGTGTCGCAAACACGGCCGTTTCGACCGCGCGGCTTTGCCTGGCAGAACCGGCAACCGGTTCTTTAACGGGGGGAAGCGGCTTGGCCTTGGAATCCCTCCAGCTCGATGGCCGCTGCGGGCTAACGAACGGATCGTCGTCCGCGGCCGGAATTTCTGCTTCAATCGCCTTCGACTGAGGATCGCCAGAGGCGACGATCGTCGTTTGTGAGATCGACTTCTGCGGCTCGTCGTCCTTTTTCTCGTCGGCCGTCTTCTCGCCTTCCTTCTTGACGTCGTCATCCTTCTCATTGTCATCAACGAAGACCGGCAGCGTTGCGAGGGCGGGTTTCGTCCGGGCTGGCGGAGTGTCGTCCTCGGCCGGCTTCTCTTCGCTGCGAGCGACGACCGGTTCGTGGTTCGGCAGGAACCCGCCATCGTCGTCCGATTTCGGTTCGTCCTCTTCTTCCGGTTCCTCTTCCTTCGGCTGCTTGTCGCGGCTGGCAACGGCGCGCTCAGTCACGATTGCCGGTGGGTCATTCGAGTCGGGTTCTTCGTTCGAGGGCTCCTCCGCGAGCACCGGCTCGTCGTCGATCCTGGGGAGCTTCCGCGGTCTGGCAAGCGACGGTTTGTCGCTGATGTCGTCGTCATCAGCAGTCTTGGGTGGGAGGAAGGCCCTTCCGCGGCCGTCCTCTCCAAAACCGAACCTGTCAGAATCGGATTTCACGCGCGGCGCCGAGACGAGGGAATCCCGCCGCGGCAGCAGTTTCTCTTCTTCTCCGAGGTCGTCGTTGGCAATTCCTTCGGTCTCAGCTTTCTCACCACCGAAGTAACCCAAGCCCCCGTTCAACAACAGGTACAGAGCCAAGAGCAGTCCGATCGAGCCGGCGGTGGCGGCGGTTACGAAGCCCGGATTGTGACGGAAGCGAAGTCGCAGCCACATCCATCCCCCGACGAGGGCGGTGCGCCACCGCGGGAGACGATCGGATTGGAAAAACACAGGCTTGGTCAAGGGCACGGCAACGCCTTCCATGCAAAAATTCGGGATCCATTTACCCCCAAGGCACCGCACTCCCCGGGGGCGGTCAGGGCGCCAGCAACCCATGATGCAGGGCTGTATCACGCCTTCAGAAAAGCGTCAAGACAGGTTGCTTCGGCGAGCGGGAAAGGCTTGAGACCTGGGGCTTGAGACCTGGGGCTTGAGACTTGAGCAAAAACGGCAAGCCGCGGCGCGGCTTTGCCCTCTTCCTCAAGCCTCGGGTCGCAAGCCTCAAGCCGCATCTATCCTCCCACCGCGCACATCCGATAGTAAATCTCCGACGCTTGTCGGAGTTGTTCGATGTCGATCCATTCGTCCTTCGTGTGCGCCTGCGCAATCGAACCGGGACCGAAGACGATGGCGGGCACGCCGGTCACAGCGAATCGCGAGCCGTTCGTGCCGTACCACGCCCCCTGTTTCTCGCGGGGTCCGACGACAGCCGCGATATGCCGCATCAGCCGGTCGGCCCAGGGGCCGTTGTTCCGGTCCGAGAGGGTCGCCCCGTCGAGCCACGAAGGGAACATCTCGAAATCGACGTCGAGACGCTCGCGCAAATACGTCGTCACGTGCGGAATCACCTGCTGCGGATCTTCTCCGGGAATGACGCGGCGATCGATCTCGATCGTACATTCGTCCGGGACGACGTTGACGCTCACCCCTCCCTCAATTCGCCCGACGCTGATTGTCGCCGAGCCGCAGAGCGGATGGGTGGGGGCCATCCGCGGCAATTCTTCGGCATAACGTTCAAGACATGAGAGGACCTGCGCCATTTTGTAGATCGCGTTGACCCCTTCCTTCGGTCGCGAGCTGTGACAGGCCCGGCCCGTCGTCCGCAGCTTCCAGCGGATCGCGCCGCGATGGGCCACGATGATATTGAGATCGGTCGGCTCGGCGACCACGCACACATCGGGGGGAATTGAGAGCAGCGTATCGCACGCGTTGTGCCCGCTCCATAGCCCTGCCAGACTGCGGGCCCCCGTGGCGGTGAACTCCTCATCGCAGGTGCACGACATGATCACGTTCGCCGCACTGTCGGGAGTTTCGCGCGCCAGCCGCGCGAATGCCGCCAGCATGGCCGCCATCCCTCCTTTGACGTCGCACGCGCCCCGTCCGTAGAGCCGCCCCTCTTTGACGACCGGGTCGAAGGGGGCGATCGTCATTCCATCGACCGGCACGGTGTCCTGATGGGCATCGAGGAGAATCGTCGTCTTGGCGCCGGGCCGCAGAATGCGCGCGACCACATTGGACCGGCCGGGAGACACTTCGAGTCGCTGGTGGGGAACTTCCAGCCGGCGGAAGAAATCGACCAGCCAGTCGGTGAGCCGCGTTTCGAAGAACTCGGGTCCTGCAAGGTCGCGCCCCATCGGATTGATGCTGGGGATGGCAACGAGGTTTTTGAGAATCTCAGCGGGATCCAAGGCGGCGACTCCAGATGGCTCGATCACGGGTGTGGGAACTTGCGGTCAAGCCCATGTTGATTGTATCGCACTTCGCAGGTCGTGTCGTAGTCACGACGATTCGCGCGATTGCTCCCCCCCTTAGGAAGGGGGGGTCGGGGGGGTCGCGTCGCAGAGTGAGCCGGCTGGCCCTCGCGAGCGAAGACGAACGAGTACCGAACATCAAAGTCTTGTCGGAAGTTGCAAGCTCTCGTTCCTGCAAAGCGACCCCCCCTGCCCCCCCTTCCTAAGGGGGGGAAACGCGCTCGCCGATTCGCGACGTACATTCGCGTCTCCGAGACGCACATCGGCGGCGCTCGATCACTCCTCCTAATAGCTGACGAGACTCCCCATCAAGCCGTCGCTGGCGTCCCCGGTTCGCGGTCGAGCTCCTGCACGAGAACACGCAAGAACGGCTCGACGTCGGTGACGAGTCCCACCGTCTGAACGCTGCCGCGGTCGGCCAGCTTCGTGACATTGGCCGGGTTGATGTCGACGCACACGACCTTGACCCGCGCCGGCAACAGATTGCCGACCGCGACCGAGTGCAGCGCCGTGGCGATCATCAGGCAGAAGGTCACGTCGCCGATCTGGTCGCGCATCACGTGCTGCGCCTCGCGCGCGTCGGTGATGACCTCGGGGAGCGGCCCATCGTCCCGAATCGAGCCGGCCAGCACGAACGGGACGTTGTTCTTCACGCACTCGTACATGACGCCGCTCGTCAGAACGCCCGACTCGATCGCAGCCCGGATCCCTCCCAGGCGGCGAATGCGATTGATCGAACGAAGATGGTGCTCGTTGCCCCCTTCGCGGGTCCGTCCCTCTTCGAGCGAGACCCCCAGGCTCGTCCCGTAGAACGCCTGCTCGATGTCGTGGGCCGCGAGAGCGTTGCCGGCAAACAACAGGTTGACGTAGCCCTGGCGGATCAACTGACTGAACAACGCGCTCGACCCGGTATGGATGACGGCCGGCCCGGCGACGACGAGGATCTTCCCCGTTCCCGCCTTCGCGCGGCGCATGGCCGCCGCCACTTCGCGAACCGTGACCGCTTTCGGT
>JAGVKR010000299.1 GCA_020050375.1 Planctomycetales bacterium | reverse complement strand
GATGCCGGCCGCAATCGCCAACTCAAGCGTGGAATCGGCGGCTGGAAGACAGTTCCGTCGCGGGCACCTTGCGGCAAGCGAGCGACGCAACACGCGTTTCGCACGAAGAAATGGAACGGCGCCGCCGATGCCAGCGTGCAGCGCTATCGGCAGAACCATCCAGCGAGCGGAGAGGCAGGGATTCGAACCCTGGGTCCCCCTTTCGGAAGACACAGCATTTCCAGTGCTGCACAATCGACCACTCTGTCACCTCTCCGGAACGCGACCGGCGCGTCGCCGGTCGCCCGCACGTTACTTCTTTCCGCCCTCTTTCTTCTCTCTGGGAGGCTTGTCCTTGGATGGCTCTTTTTTGGCCGCCTTGGGTTCTTTGGGCTTCTTGGCCGTTTCCTTCTCGGGTTTCGGCTTCTTCGAAGCGCCACTCTTGCGCTCGGCCTTTTCGGCGGCGATCTTTGCCGCGTTTTCGGCTTTCAGCTGGATGAGCTCGGCGTTGACCGACTCGACCTCGGCGATTTTCCGCAATCGCGAGTTGATCTGTCGGACGACGGCGTCGAGTTCCCGCCATTTCGGGTCGCTCTTGAACTTCTTCGCGTCGACCCCTTTCTGCTGAAGGGCTTTCACGCGCAGGCCGAGCGAGGCCTTGGCCTGCTCCAATTGTGATTCGGTCGTTTTGCGACTGGTTCCCATGATTTCTCGTAAATTTCTCCCGAAGTCTCAAAATCTTTGACAGTCCCGAATTCTCACATCCGCCGCTAGAATCTGCAATAGTCAACGACGCTTGAATTGCTCGCGAGCCGACATTTTTTCCGGGGAATTCAGTCCACTCCCCGGCGAACCGAGGAGACGCACGATGCGCGCCGTCACAGTCGACCCCCAGGGAACCCGCTTCACCGATCGGCATGAGCCGCCGTCGCCGGACGGAAATGACGTTCTGATTCGCGTGCTCGGAGCCGGGATTTGTGAGACCGATTTGCAGCTCGTCCGCGGGTACATGGGTTTTCGCGGCGTCCTCGGACACGAGTTCGTGGGGGTGGTCGAGACCGGCGCGTGGCGCGGGCGACGCGTGGTGGGGGAAATCAACTGTAGTTGCGGAACGTGCGCCGAGTGCCGAAACGGCCTTCAAAATCACTGCCCTCATCGAACCGTTCTGGGAATCCTGAATCGCGACGGCGCGTTCGCCGATTTCGTCTCTTTGCCGCTGGAGAATCTGCATCCGGTCCCCGAATCGGTCTCCGACGTCGATGCGGTGTTCACGGAACCCCTCGCCGCCGCATTTCAGATTCCCGCGCAAATCGCGCTCCAATCCGAACAGGAAGTGATCGTGCTCGGCGACGGGCGACTCGGGAATCTCTGCGCGCAGGTGCTGAAACTGTCCGGCTGCCGGGTGACCGTTGTCGGTAAGCACGAACGGAAACTGGCGCTCGTCGCGCGGCTCGGGATTTCCAGCGTCGCGCTCGACGACCTTGAAGTGCGGCGATGCGCCGATCTCGTTATTGATTGCACCGGTTCACCGACCGGCCTGCCGCTGGCGCTGCGGCTCGTGCGGCCGCGCGGGACGATTGTCCTCAAGACGACTGTCGCCGGAGAGCAAACGCTCGCGCTGGCGCCGATCGTGATCGACGAAGTCACAATCGTCGGCTCGCGGTGCGGACCGTTCGAGCGGGCGCTCCAGGCGCTCGAGCGTCGCGAAATCGATGTGAGCTCTCTGGTCGACGGCGTGCTGCCGCTCGAACAGGCCGTCAGCGCGCTCGATCGCGCGCGGACTGAACCTGTTTTCAAGCTGTTGCTCGCGGTCGACGTCGGCTTCGGCTCACACTGAGACGACTTCGAGCTCGTTCGTGATCCGGGCGACGCCGGAAATCGCGCGGAGCGATTCCTGCGCGAGCTGCTTCTGGTAGTAGCTGCGGACGATGCCGCGAAGCACGACTCCATCTTCGTGAACTTCGAACCGCAGATTTCTGCCGGCGAAGACAGCGCTTCGCGCGAGAGCGGTTTCCACAACATCCTTAAGCGGGGGGCGAGTCGTTTCCGCGAGCATGGGATCTCGGAGGGGCTGATAGATTCATGGATTGGAAAATTCAGGCGGGCGAAACGTCGACGGGGCACGCGGTCGCGTCGTTTAGCCCGGAGCCGAAGGCGATGGCGCCATTTCGTCACTCTTGGCTCCGGGCTAAACAAATGCATTCGAACGCTCTTTCGCCGCCTTAAGAAGATCGGCAGCCTGGGTAAACTGTTCCACCTTGAGTTTTCTTTTCCACGAAAATCCGCCGGGCGACTGAAGTTTGCCTGCACAATCGATGCATCGCGCCTGCCACGCCTCGGCGGCAAGGAAAACGCCGAGGCGAACCCCTCAGCGGTTCGCGACTTGCGCCATTCCGAGGTGGAAGAGGCTTGAGGCTTGGGACCTGAGGCTTGAGGTTTCTGGCGGGGCTCACACGAAGGCAATTGAAGCGGTCGTGCGGACTGTATCGGATCTGCGAACTGCCAGTTACGAATCGACGCGGACGACATTCCCGTCATCACGCGTATCCTGGTTCCCCTGGTTCCCAAGCTCCGCTTGGGGACCCAACGTTCGAAGCTCCGCTTCGAGGAATTCGAGTGCCGTAAATCGCCGTTGTCGAATCCCAGCCGCTGCGGGCGTTCAGGCCGCGAAGCGGAGCTTCGAGAAAGGCGTTCCCCAGCGGAGCTGGGGAACGAGGCGAACGAGGCGAAGTGCCACTACTTGCCGTTTACAAGCTGGACCTGCACGGCCGAGCCGGCGACGTCCCCCAATTCGAGTCGCAAGTCATCCTGTCGATTCGCACGTTCGATTCTCAAGACGATGGTATGTCGGCCCACGGCAAGGTCGACGACGATTTCCGCGGCCGCGTCGATCGCCTTCTCGTCGATCCACACAGTCAGTCCAGCCGGCGAATTGAACCGGAGCTGAACCTTCCCGGCAGTGGTCACGTCGACCTGGCAGCGGACGTAGCTCCATTTTTCTCTCGTGTTCGGCGCCAGGACAATGGGCAGCTCGCCGACCGGCAAATCTCCCGAGACACGGGTGTACGCGGGGTTCCAGACCAGCGCCGACGTCAGCGACGACTGCGAGACGACAGTTGCAGGGTCTTTGACCAACAAGTCCCGCAGGCCGGGGGAAGCGGGATCGAGCGCCTGCCAGCGACGAGCGACGCGGGCCTGGGTGGGGGCATAGGGGCCGACCTTTCCCAATTCGGAGAGGAACCGCACCAGGTCGGCCAGCTCGCTGCGTGTCAGGGCTTCGATCAACCCCGCCGGCATGATCGAGCCGCCGGGGGCCTGCTCTTCGATATCGTCGAGCGCCACAACGACTTCGCGATCTTCGGCGTCGCGCAGGACCAACTCGCTGTCGGTCTGCCGGACTTTGATTCCGGTGAGGACTTTTCCCGCTTTCGTTTCGACCGCCAGCGCGTGGTAGTTCTCCTTGACCGCCTTATTGGGGAGCAGCAGCGAATCGACCAGGTAGTCGACCTGGGCGCTGGCGCCGATGCTGCCCAGATCGGGACCGACCTGCCCCCCTGCCCCGGCGACGGCATGGCACTTGAGACAGACCTGATCGGAGCGCCGGAAAATGACTTCGCCCCGCACGGCACTCCCCTGCTCTTTGACCGCCGCGATCAATTGCTCCATCTGCTCGGGTGAGAGCGCCATCGGAGCGCCCGTCAGGCCTCCCGCTTTGGTGAGCGCGGCAATCGCCTCTTCCAGATCGCGGCCGGCGTTTCGGGCCGCTCGAATCCCCAGCTTGGCGACGTCGGGGGGAAGCTGGCGCTCGGCAAGGGCTTTGAGCAGTTCCGCCGGGCCCTGCTTCTCGCGCCAGAAGGTGCTGAAGATCGAAGTCGGATCATCGGTCGGTTTGAATTTCGCGAGGACGTTGACGGCCACCGTCGCAGCGGCGGGCAGATCGAGCGTGGCCAGCGCGGCGATCGCCTGGGCTCGACG
>JAGVKR010000600.1 GCA_020050375.1 Planctomycetales bacterium | reverse complement strand
CGAATCGAGTGCGCACGCGGCGGCCGAGAAGCTGCTCCTGATTTACAGCACCTGTTGCGACGCCCAGCCGGCGTACTACGAACACGCGCTGCGGCTGAATTCGGCGATGAATCACGGGAGTGTGGCGATCCGCGAGATTGGTGGCCGATCGAAGTTCGTCGTCGTCGACACGTATCCGCGCGGGACGGTCGACGCCGAAGAGGTGCGGCGCAGCATCCACGAAGTCGCCAGCCGCGCCGACGGCATCGAAAGGCTGTTGACGGGCGGCGACCACGAGTAGCCGGAGGCAGCCGTCAGGGGACAGGAGGCAGACCTCGCGTTCGGGTCTGGCGCCTGATGCCTGTCACCTTCCACGGCGATCGACGGATGGCCCGCTACGACGCGCCCGGCCGGAACCCGCCTACTTGTGGTAGCCCAGCTCGGCCATCACATCGAACAGTTCCTCGAAGGTGATGAACCGCCGGCGATGCCGCAGCTTGTAGCGGTCGACCGCTTCGGCCAATTCGACGACTTCCGGTCGGAAGGACGAGCGCGAATCGACGAATTGACGGCGTTCGGCGCCTTCACGACGTCCGGGGCCGCCTTGTCGGCGATCCACAAAAGGATAGGCGGTCGGATCGACGGGGGCTGTCACGACTTCTTGCATCACCTGGGCTCCTCGGAATGAACTGGGCACGCAACTATAGGTCCGCCAAATTCACTCGGCAAATCGGCGGTTGACGGGTGTTACCCCGGTGGGTAACACTCCCCTCAGCAGGTGGTATTCACCTCCCGTGGATTTCACGGAAGTTTCGGCGGAAACGGATCGTAGCGGATGTAGCGTGCGGCCTTCTTTCCTGCCTCGCACGTTTCGCGGCGCAATTCACACACTCGAATCGGATCAATATGGCTGGCAAGGTGACGGTTCTTGGCGGCGGTGCTATGGGAACGGGTTGCTCGATTTTGCTGGCCGAGCGCCCCGGTCGAGAGGTGACGCTGTGGACTCGCTCTCCCGCTGCCGCCGCAGAAATGACCGCCACCCGCGAAAACCGGCGATTATTGCCGGGAGTTCGCGTTCCGGACGCCGTGACGATTACCTCCGATGTCGCGGCCGCGGCGCAGGAATCCGAATTGCTGGTGGTCGCCATCCCCACCGCCTACCTGCGGCAGTCGCTGACGGCGATTGCCAGGGAGCTCCCCGCGGGTGTTCCCATCGTCAGCGTCGTTAAAGGCATCGAGAACGACACGTTTTTGACTCCCAGCCGAATTATTCGCGATGTCGTCGGGGAAATCGACGTGGTCGCCCTGTGCGGGCCGAGCCATGCGGAGGAATTTGCCCGCCGATTGCCGGCCAGCGTCGTCGTTGCCGGCTCCAACGACGTGCTGCTCCGCGAAGTTCAATCCCTCTTCACCACCGACCGCTTCCGCGTCTACACGAACCACGACATCGTCGGCGTCGAACTGGCGGCTGCTTTGAAGAACGTGGTCGCGATTGCCGCCGGCATCTGTGACGGCCTGAAGTATGGCGACAACGCCAAGGCGGCGCTGCTCACGCGGGGAATCGTCGAAATCAGCCGGTTCGGCGTGGCCCTCGGGGCCGAGCTGGCCACCTTCGCCGGCTTGGCCGGCATCGGCGATTTGATCACCACCTGCTTCAGCCCCTACGGCCGCAACCGCCGCGTCGGCGAACGGCTTGGCCAGGGGGCGACGCTCGCCGAGATCACGGCCGAGATCCACGGCGTCGCCGAAGGAGTGACGACCTGCAAAAGCGTCTACGACCTGGCCCGCAAACAGGGAATCGACATGCCGATCTGCACCGAGGTCTATCGCGTGCTGTTCGAAGGCAAATCGGCCGTCGCCACGACCGACTCGCTGATGATGCGGCCGCTGCGGGCGGAGGCGTGAGGCTTGGGATCAGCCGATCAATTCCTTGATCGGCGATCCGCCATTCGCGATCTTCATCGGGCGGCCGTTCTTTGATGTGTGGACGGTGTCGAGCGGGATGCCGAGAGCGTGCGAGACGGTCGCCCAGACGTCGCCCGGCAGGTAACTCTGCGTCGTGCAGGCCAAGCCGTCGTCGTCTGTCGCGCCCACTGCCAGACCTCCCTTAAGGCCCCCGCCACCGAGCATCACCGACCAACTAGCCGCCCAGTGGTCGCGGCCGACGTCCTGGTTGATCCGCGGCGTGCGGCCGAATTCTCCCATCCAGACGATCGTCGTATCCTTGAGCATGCCGCGCTGCTCTAGATCGGTCGTGAGGCCCGCGATGGCCCGGTCGATCACCGGCAGGCGCTGCGTGCGGAGCGTGCCAAAGACCTGCTGGTGGAGGTCCCACCCGCCGAGGTCGACTTCGACGAACGGCACCCCCGCTTCGACCAGTCGGCGGGCCATCAGGCAGCCCATGCCGAACGCATTGCGGGCCCCCATTCCCATCCGTCCGCCGCCGGCATTCGCCCCGGTGCCGCAATACATCGCGATCGTCTCGGGCTTCTCTTCGTCGACCTTGAAGGCCTTCATCTGGCTGGAAGTCATCAGGTTGACCGCCTTCTTGTAGACATCCTGATGGTCTTTGGGGAGCTGGCCGCGGCTGGTCTTGATGAAATCGGTTTCGACCGCCCCCAGCATCTCGAGCCGTTGCTTCATGCGGACGTCCGAAAGGTCCTTTCGCATCGACGCATTCTGAATCTCGCCATTGCCGCCGACCATAAACGGGGCGTGCATCATTCCCAGAAAACCGGGTCCCATGCTCGGGCCGCCGATCGAGATGAACGACGGGATCTCCAGCTCTTTCCGCTTTGGTCCCAGTTCGTAACTCGCAACCGAACCGAACGTCGGATGGATGACGGTGGGATTGGGAACGTAGGCCGTGTGCATGTAATACCGGCCGCGGCCGTGGTCGGCCTCTTTCGTGCTCATCGAGCGGACGACCGACAGGTGCTTCATCAGCTTGGCCGTCTCCGGCATGTGCTCACTGATTTGCAGGTCACCCGAGGTGCTGATCGGCTTGAACTCGCCGCCGTTTTTCGAGCCGGGCTTCAGGTCCCAGATGTCGATCGTCGGCGGCCCGCCGCTCATCCACAGCAGAATGCACGCCTTTTGATTTTTCTTGACCTGCTCGGCATGGGCGTCGAGGTGCGTCAGAAACTGCATCCCGGGAACGACCATGGCGCTGGTCGCCAGATGTTGCAGGAGATGCCGTCGCGACATGCCGGGAGGGGTGGGGAGCATTGGGGTCATGATTGTTGCTCAGTGGTTCAAGATGAATTCGTTCGAGTTTAACAGGGCCCAGAACAGATCCTGGTAGGCTTCAGCCGGAGTCTTGGCGGCTTTCATGATCCGGTTGGCCGTCTGGATTTCCCGCGCCGAAGGGGCGCGCGAGAGGGTCGCCAGATAGAGCAGCTTGACCTTGTCGGCAGGGTTCGATTTGTCGCTGAGGACCTGGTAGAGAATGCTCCCCTTGGCGGCGGCCAGAGCATTCTGCATCAATTCACCGTTCATCATCATCAGGGCCTGGGGAATCGTGCCGTCGAACGACGTCGATTCGTCGTTCTCGTCGGTCCCGAAGGTCTGCACGAACTGCTGCATCCATTCCTGGCGCTTCGATTCGGCCTTTTCCCAGTTGCCGGCGCCCGATTTGTGGGCATTGGTGGCGATGATCAGCGAGTCATAAAGTTGCTCGGCGGACACTGCTTTCAAATACATGTGGCTGAACAGCGGCATTTCGCCATTGGCCGGGTTGTCTTTGTCGTTGAGCTTGCCGTTGAATCGGCTCGTCAGGTTGTAGGCCTCCGAATTGCAGATCCAGCGGATCAACTGCTTCAGATCGTAATTCGATTTCACGAACTCGATCGACAAACGTTCGAGCAGCGTCGGATGCGACAGCGAGATGTGCGGCCCCATATCGTCGACAGGCCGGGTGAATCCGTAGCCGAAGAAGTGCCCCCACTGACGATTGACCATCGCGTCGGCCAGTTGCGTCCGCTCGCCCTGGGTGATGAGCTTCGCAAACTCCATCCGCCGGTTCGTGGAAGCCTCGGGGCTGACTTCGACACCGTTGTACTTGGGGTAGGCGACTTCCATCAGCCCGTTGCGGCGTTCGAAATAGACGGGGCCCTCAAAATCCCGCGACGTCAGCACGAGATGATCGACGTCGTTTCGCCCCGTTTTTTCGTTGTACTTGCGGACCTGCTCGCGCCGCGTCTGCTTGAAGAAGCTGTTGAACTCCCAGAACATGTTCTGCTTGAAATCGGGATTGAACGGGTGGTTGTGGCACTGCGTGCACTGCACCTGCATCCCCAGAAACAGCTTGGCGCTGATCGCTGTGGCCGGCACCGCCCCTTCGTTCAAATGCGACAGCAGAAAGTTCGTCGCGCCATTCTCGTTCGAGGCCCCTTCCGCCGTCAGCAATTCGAAGACGATCTCGTTCCAACTGCGATTGCGACCGAACGAATCCCGCAGGAACTTTTGGAGAGCGGGCCGATCGATGTCCCGCGGCGTTCCGCGGCCGATCAGATTATTCGTCCACATCGTCGACTGATTGCGGGCATAGGCCGCATCGTCGTCGAGCAAACGATCGATGAGCTTCGCCCGCTTGTCCACAGCCTTGTCGGCGAGAAACTTCTGCACCGTCTCGAGGTCGGGAATGTGCCCGACGATGTCGAGATGCACGCGCCGGACCCATTCGGCATCGTCGGCCGGCGGCGAAGGGGCGACGTTGTTGTCGATCCACCCCTGGCGCACCTGCGCATTGATGAAGTGAACCAATTCCGAAAAGGGGCCCGCATAGCCAGTGGAAAACACCTCGTCGGGCAGTTTGACCGGTTCGGCGGAAGGATCTGCGGCCGCCCCGACCGATTTCGGCGGTTGTAATTTGGATTTCGTGTTCCCGACCGCGGTCGTTGTTTTGCGATCCGCGGCATCCACGACCGACGGTGGAAGAAAGTCGGCCGTCGCGATCAGTGCCGCCAGGACCAGCAGCCCCATCGACAATCCCGTTCGCCCGTCTTTCGTCCGATCGAGCATTTCACTCTCCACGTCCGCAGGAACCACGCGTCGTGTTGGCTTTAGCCGACACGCTCCAAAATCTCGTGTGGACTGAAGTCCACACTACGGACTTTCACGCGCCATCAGTTCGTATCTGTCGTATCAGCGCTATCCGTCGTATCCGTAATTTCCACCGCTCCATCCACAATGGGAGTCGCGGGGCGATCTTCGGATCCACCTTTGCGTATCATATCTCGCGAGAAGAGGGGGCCGCCATCGCAGTTTCGGTCTGGAACGGCAAACAACGGCAAATGGTTTCCAAATCGAATGAAGGTCGTCTTTCGCTCCGCGAAAGAACGCGAGCTTTCGCGGAGCGAAAGGCGACTCTGACCGACGTAGCAGTTATCACTTCACGCGAGACCCGGCGGCGATTTCCCGCTCGGGCTGAACCAGAACGACCGACGTCCCATCCGACGCCGCCAGCAGCATCCCGTTGCTCTCTTCCCCACGGATCATCGCCGGCTCGAGATTGTTGACTACGACGATCCGCCGTCCGACCAGATTCGCCGGCTCATAGTGCCCGCGGATCCCGGCCACGATCTGTTTCTCGACGTCGCCAACCCGGATTTTGAGCAACAATAGCTTATTGGCATTCGGGTGCTCGCGGGCTTCGACGATCTGGGCCACGCGGAGATCGAGTTGGGCGAAATGATCGTAACTGACTGCGGCCGGCTTCGGTGGAGCCGCGGCCTCCGCCGGCTTGGCCGCTGCCGGGGCTGTCGATGACGAAGGGGTCGCATCACTGGCTGATTCCGCGCTCACTCGCACCTCCATTTGTCACAAGGAGTTCCGACTCAACCGCTGGGGCCGCTTTCCATCGCTCCTGCTTCGTCGATGATACGTCGAGCCTGCCCATCCCACCAGTTCTGATTGACGGGCATGGCGAATGCCGATTAGAATATCAACCATCAATTGATGCTGATCTGTTTGCAGTTGGACACACGATTTCCGGCACGGCGAGGAGCGCGATGTTAAGAATTGAAGCGGGCGGCTCGGCCAGGTATTGCGATGGCTTCAGCCGGCGCAGCTTTCTGCAGGTGGGCATGGCCGGCATGGCGTCGGTCGGTTTGCCGCAGATCCTGAAGGCCAAGGAAGAATCCGCCGCGCTCGGCACTCCCCGCAAAGACACCTCGATCATCCTGCTGTGGCTCGATGGCGGTCCAGGGCATATGGACCTCTACGACTTGAAGCCCCAGGCCCCCGCCGAATACCGCGGGATCTGGAACCCGATTCGCACAAACGTTGATGGTTTCGAGATTTCAGAGCTGTTCCCGCTCCAGGCCCGGATGGCCGATAAGTTCTCGATCGTCAGCTCGCTGCATCACAACCAGGGAGATCACTTCGCCGGCGGACACTACATGCTCACCGGCCGCGGCGGCGCCAGCGGGGCCGATACGCCCGGCAAGTACCCATTCGTCGGCTCGATTGCCACGCGCGTTCTCGGTCCCCGGAAACCGGGCCTCCCCGCCCACGCCGCCGTCCCCTACGCCTCGAGCATCGGCCTGCGCCCCGGCTATTTTGCCGCGAACTACATCGGCATGGCGCACAACCCGTTCGAAACCGACGGCGACCCGAACGCCGCCAATTTCCAGGTTCCCAACATCCAGCTTCCCGGCGGGATGTCGGTCGGCCGGCTCGAAGACCGCCAGGGGCTGACTCGCTACTTCGACAAGTTCCGCCGCGACATCGATTCCCGCGGGACGCTCGGGGCAATGGACCGGTTCGATCAGCAGGCTTATGAGATGGTTGCCGGTGGAGCCGCTCGAAAGGCTTTCGACATCAATTCCGAAGACCCGCGTCTGCGCGACAAATACGGCCGACATTCGTGGGGGCAGAGCACGCTTCTGGCCCGCCGGCTGGTTGAGGCCGGATCGACCGTCGTCACCGTCCACTTCGGCGGCTGGGACCACCACTGGAACCTGAAATCGGGGATGGAGAACAACCTGCCGATCATCGACCGCCTCGTCTCGGCGCTGTTCGAAGACCTGACGACGCGCGGCCTGTACGACCAGGTTCTCGTCATGCTGTGCGGCGAGTTCAGTCGCACCCCGCGAATGAACAACGGCGGCAACGGCGGTCCCCCGCTCAGCATGGGAACTCCCGGCCGCGACCACTGGGGGAACGCCATGTTCTGCCTGATGGGCGGCGGCGGCGTCCGCGGCGGCCAGATCGTCGGTTCGACCAACGCTCTGGGCGAGTCGCCCAAAGATCGTCCGATCACGTGCCCCGACATCCACCACACGATGTTCCACGTGCTCGGCGTCGACCCGGCATTGAACTTCCTCAACCACGCCGGCCGCCCGATCCCCGCCCTCGAACCGGGGAAGGTGATCGGCGAGTTGGTGTGAGCTGCTGAGGCGCTAGCGACGAATCGGCAGAATGCGGACGCGCGCACGCCCTTCGTCGACGATGATCAGCGATCCTTGATCGAGTTGAGCGCTGAATTGCTTGAGAACTGGAACCAGGATCGGTTCAAGATAGCGTGGCATGACATTCTGGGTGCGCACCTGGATCACGCTTGGTCCTTGAGCCGCCGTTGCTGTCAGGATTGCGCCAAAGTCCAAATCGTGTGTCAGCAGAACATGGTCGTTTTGCAGCGACCATCGCATCAGCTCCGAATCTGGCGCACGCGGGTCACCGATCGTTGACCAATGAACCGTTGCCCAACCTTGCGCTTCCAATATCGGGCAAAGCGCCGGCGGAAGGTTCATATCCACGAGGATTTTCATGAGCGAACCAGGGGGGCCTCGATCTCTTCAGCACGCCACGCCGCGTATTTCAATGCTTCGCTGACGTCTTCCGCTTCCAGGTACGGATACGCGGCAAGGATTTCAGGCGTCGTGTGCCCGCTCCCCACAAGTCCAACAATCGTTCCGACTGTCACGCGCAATCCGCGTAGACAAGGCTTCCCCCCCATCACGTTGGGATCGAATGTGATCCGTTTGAGTTCGTGCATTATTGTTATACCCAATGAGCAAAAAGGGATACGAGCCCTTCGATTGTACTGAAATCACGCTGTACCAGGACAGACAGGACTGAACAGACTTCGGTTCATCCATTGGAACACAATCACATTCACTTCGCTGGTTTCCCACACTTCTTCTCCAGCTCGACGAACTTCGCTGCGAACTTTTCACCTCCCAGCTTCGGATAGAGCAGTCGCGTGACCTTGAGTAGCTTGCACGCTTCGGCTGTTTCCCCCTGGGCCAGCAAGCACCGGCACACCTGGTGGCGTTCGGCAAGCCATTCTTCCGAGCCGGCGGCAGAAAGTGTCTCAAGCTTGCGCCACACGGCCTGCGCCTGTTGCAGGCACCGCTTGTCGTCGCACTTCATCAGCAACTCGGCGAGGGTGGTCAGCAGGCGCTTGTCGTGCGGCGATTCTTTTGCGAGCGACTCGTAAAGCTCGATTCCGCGACGCGTCTGTCCGGTGGCGGCATAGCCTCGGGCCAGGCACTCGTCGAGCCGACGGCGATCAGCCGGCTCGAGTTTCGCCCGCTGTTCGTTGAGTTTCAGCGCCGCCTGGAGCTGCAAATCCCCAAAATCACGGAACGGGTCCTGCTGGTCACTGACGACCAGAGCCGCCAACCCTTCGAGAGTCCGGAGCAGCTCCTGCGGACTTCCGGTCGACATCCGATCGAGTTGTTCCCGCGCTTCCTGAAACTTTCCCTGTCCTGCGAGCGACACAATCCGCAGTTGAATGGCTTGCGCTTTCAGGTCGCTCGGCAGCGCTGCAGCGGATGTCGCACCATCGGTTGTGGCGGTCGGCTTTGGCGATTCCGTAGAGGCCAGCACCCGCACGAGCCAGCGATCGGCGGCGGCAGAGTCGGCCGGGCGTCGATGCAGCAGAATTCGCGCGAAACGGACAGCCGTCTCGATCTGGTCGCGATTGAGCGTGACTGCCGGATCAGCCGCAGCAGGGAGCGCCTCGGACAACACCGAGATCGCCTCGCGTTCCCAGGCATCCGTCGGTTG
>JAGVKR010000417.1 GCA_020050375.1 Planctomycetales bacterium | reverse complement strand
GCTGGCGATGTTCCGGATCGACAATCCATCCTTCGAGGTAGCCCACCGGCGAGGTGTGGCAGCCGTCGGCATGAGAACGGATGCGAATCTCGGCGATTCCCGCGAGGCGCCCCGGTTCATCTTCGGCGACGAGAATCAATTGCGTGTCCGGCGAGGCGAGACAGTCCGCCAGGTCAGCGACATGGTCCTTCTCGGTTGTCTCCGGCCAAAGGTCATGCCGCAAGCGCCGCTATTCCTGGGCATCGTCGGGGCGAAATGGTCGAATTTGCATTGGGGAGGGAGAGCTCATCAGGTCTCTTCGAGCGTCGCTTGCTTCAGCTTCAGAAGGCATTCATTGTAAACGCCGATGGCGTCTTTGCGGCGGAGCATGCCGAGCAGTTGGCCGGCGTCTCCCGGCGTCACAACCGGCAACTCGTCAAGGTTGAGTTCAGTGAAGCGCTGGATGGCCGTATTCAGGTCGTCGTCGGAAGTCACCGTGACGAGGCGGGTCGTCATGATGTCGCGGACGTCGGCCAGGTCCCAGAGCGTTTCGTCGTAGAAATAAGGCCGCACATCATCGACCGAGAAGATTCCGACAAGTCGATTCGCCGCATCCGCCACGGGGAAGTAATTCTGCCGCGTCCCGGGGACGAGCCGCAGGACTTCGCCGAGGGTCAGCGATTCGGAGACCGTCTGCCGCTGCTTGAGAGGCACATCGCGGACGCGGATCCCTTCGAGGACGTCGATCAGAAAATCTCCGCGATGAGCCGGCGAATCGAGCCGGGAAGGAAGCTGCTTGACGTACAGCGTCCAGCGGCGGCACATCAGATAGCACAGCGTCGAGACCCACATCGTCGGCAAGAGCAGCTTGTAGTCTCCCGTCATCTCCGAAACCATGATGATCGTCGATATAGAGAACGCCGCCAAGGACCAGGACGATCGAAAGCAGGGCCAGCGGCACTAGCTCGATCGGCGAGGCGAGCGCGTAGTGCAAATGATTGCCGAAGAGGGGCACGAACTGGCTGTCGGCGGGAAGGAACAACGAGAAGACGCTGTATCCGACGATCGACGCGATCGCCGAAGGAACGATGACGTCGGATTCAAGATCGTCGCGATAAAGGATCTCGGCTGAGAAAAGTGCCCCGGCCAGCGGCGCCCGAAAGATCGAGCCGACGCCGGCCCCCATCCCGGCGGCGAGCATGATCCGCCGGTCGCGGGCCGATAGCCTGAGCTTTGTCGCCAGAAACGAGCCGAAACCGGCTCCGATCTGGGCGATCGGCCCTTCGCGTCCACCGCTGCCTCCCGTGCCGATTGTGATCGCCGACAAGACCATCTTGATGAGCGGGACGCGGGCGCGGATGAAGCCTCGTTTGTGATGAAAGGCCTCGATCGCAGCGTCGGTGCCGTGCCCTTCGGCTTCGGGGGCGAATGTGTAAACGATGAAACCGGAGACAAGGCCCCCAACGGCGACCACGGCGACGATCCGCCAGAGAGAGAGGTCGACTTCAGGTCGTGTGAAGAGGGGTTGCTCGCCGGCCGGTTCGAGGGGGGCGTAACCGCCGATGCCGGTGAGCGTGAAGTGCATCACCGTCTGGCTGGCGGCCTGAAAGGCAACCGCGCCGAGACCGGCGACCACGCCGATCACGGCCGAGAGCAAAAACCATTTCCCCGAGGCCTTGAGGTCGAGCCCGAGCAATAGGTCGCGCAATCCGATGAGTCCCCGCATCTCGGCTCCTGTATGTCTTTGGTTTCGGGCACGGTGGGCAAGTTACCATTCCCGGGGGGAGGGTTCAAAGTGCTGTAGAGAGCGCCCCCAGCGATCGACTCGATTTCGGGGAAGACCCCAGCGTTTTTGAAAGTCGATCGACGTTCGCCCCCCCCCATCCCCGGCCCTTCCCCCGCCAGGGGGGAAGGGAGAAGCGACGCGGGGCGCGGGATCATGCGGAGAGTGCGTCGGACCTACGGGCAGCCCACGTGATCAGTTTGCCGATCTCAATGATCGTCACCGGCATCAGCGCGAGGCCGAAGATGATCAGCCACTCCCGACCGTCGAGCGGCGTCGTTTCGAACACCGCCTCAACGAATGGGACGGTGACGACCGCCAATTGCAGCAGGCCCGAAATCAGAATCGCGCCGAGCAGATGCGGATTCGAAAACAGACCCAATTCGGGGAGCGTTCGGGTGTGACTGCGGCAGCCGATCGCGAAGAACAACTGCGAATACGACATGATGCAGAACGCCACGGTTCTGGCCCGTTCGAGGGGATGTTCGCCGGGGCTGTGATAGACGACGGCAAAACCAACCGCGGCGGCGGCAGCGATCAGTAGACCGTGACAGGCAATCAGGATTCCGTGCCGCGGAGTGATGACCGATTCATGCGGTGGTCGGGGAGGGCGGTTCATGATTCCCTCTTCGGGGCGCTCCATCGCCAGCGCGAGCGCCGGGAGGCCGTCGGTGACGAGGTTGATCCACAGAATCTGAATCGCCTCGAGTGGAGCGGGCCAGCCGATCAGGGCGGCGAAGAACATCAGTAGCACTTCGCCGGCATTGCACGAGAGCAGGTAGTGGACGAATTTCTGGATGTTGTCGAAGATGCCTCGCCCCTCTTCGACAGCGTTGACGATCGACGTGAAGTTGTCGTCGGTCAACACCATGTCGGAGGCTTCCTTGGTGACGTCGGTGCCGGTGATCCCCATGGCGATTCCGATGTCGGCGGCTTTGACGGCGGGGGCGTCGTTGACGCCGTCTCCCGTCATCGCCACGATGTCTCCGCGCGACTTCCAGGCATGGACGACGCGGAGCTTGTGCTCGGGCGAGACGCGGGCGT
>JAGVKR010000533.1 GCA_020050375.1 Planctomycetales bacterium | reverse complement strand
CTGCTCCACGAGCCGCAGGTGCTGCTCCTCGACGAACCGGCGAGCGGTCTCGACCCGCGCGCCCGCATCGAGATCCGCCGTCTGCTCAAGCGACTGGGGGAGATGAACAAAACCGTGATGGTCTCCAGCCACATCCTTCCCGAGCTCGCCGACGTCTGCAACAAGGTGGGGATGATCGAGAAGGGGGAGTTGTTCGTCAACGGGCGGGTCGAAGAGGTGATGAAGCAGGTCCGCCAGGCGATCGTGCTGCACGTCAAAGTCAGCGGCAACGCCGAGCAGGCGGCGAAGCTCGTCGAACAGCACGACGACGTCGCGAAGGTCGACGTGCGCACCGAGGGGCTGATGGTGATCACGCTGCAAAAGAAGGTCCACGACTACGGCTTCCTGAACCGCCTGCTGGTGACGAGCGGCTACGACGTGACGCTCTTCCGCGAAGAGGAGCTGAACCTCGAAACGGCCTTCATGGAGCTCACGCGCGGGCTCGTGCAGTAGAGGAGGCGATCGAATGACAAAAGTCAAATGACGAAGGAAACTCAAAAAATCAATGCTCCAAATCTCTTTTTGATTTTTCTGGCTTTGGTCTTTCCTTAGACATTTGATTTTCGGATTTCTGGCCGATCGACGGCGCCGAATTGTGCGTTCCTGCGTTCCAAGTGAGATCGCTTTCTTGACGCCGCTTGCCGCCGCGTTGATAATTGCCCTGACGCTATTTCGTCCGACTGTGGGAACAATCGGTCGCGGGGCGGTTCAGGGAGAAAAGCCATGCGGCAACCCATGCGTCAGCTTTGTCTGGCGATCGTGACGATCATCTTCTGGTCGGCGACAGCCTTGGCCCAGCACCACGGGCACGGGCATCATCACGGCGGTGGCTGGGGGGGAAGCTGGGGCAACGGTTGGGGAAGCTGGCGCGGATACAGCCGGGGATGGGGTTTCGGCGGCGGAAGCCTCTACGGATTCGGAGGCGGTTTCGCGCCCTTCGGATACGGCGTCGGCTACTCGAGCTTCGGCGGATTCGGGGGACTCAACTACTACAACGGCCCGGTGGGGGGATTCGGGCCATTCGGTTACGGGGCCTTCGGGTATCCTCCCATCGCACCGCCGTACTACGGGCCGCTCGCGCCTGTCGTCGTCCAGACGCAGCCGATCTTCATCGGACCGAACCCGGCTGACAATCCGGCGATCCAGGAATGGATGCCGCAGTTCAAAGGGCAGAAAGGTGTCAACGGGCAGAACGGGAATCCGAACGTCGTCCCTCCGGCCGAGCAGCCGAGGCAGGCCGATGTCCGTGTCTTCGTGAAGCCAACCACTCCCGAGGCGAAGCGCAAGAGCATCCGTTACCAGGCACAGGGGGATGAGTGGTTCGTGAGGCAGAACTATCTGCAGGCCTTTGCCCGCTACAAACAGGCCTACAGTGCTGCGCCCGACCGGCCGGACCCGCGGTTCCGCATGGCGGTGGCCCTGGCGGCGATGGCCGAATACGGGCCGGCCGTTGACGAGTTGAAGCGTCTGGCGCGCCTCGATCCCGAGTGGCCGACGCATGGCGACCGCCTGGATGACATCTTCGGGGCCGAGCACAACCTGTCCAAGAATGCCGTCCTGCTCAAAGTCGCCGCCTGGGTACGGGAAGACATTCGCGATCCGGAGCGACTTTATCTGTTTGGCGTGCTGTTGCACTTCAACGAAGATCGCGACAAGGCCAGAACGGTCTTTCAGACGGCCAGTCTCCTCACCGGCGAGAACGAGCATGTCAACATCTACCTGACGCCCGCGGCGCGCGAGCAACCCGCGGCGCCCAAAGGCGGACCGGCGCTACCGCGCCATCCCAACGAAGAGGATGCGCCTCCCGTCCCGATGCCACAGGCGGCGGCCCCAAGAGATGCCCCGCCGAAACCGGGTCGGGAAGTTGTCGGGCCGAGGTTGCTGCCGCCAGGCGAGCCCGTGGGTGCAGAACCCGATGCCCGCTGATCGCCTGCTGATCACCCTCTGCACCTACAACGAGCGCGAGAACCTGCCGGCGCTGATCCCCGAGATCCATCAGTACGCGCCGCAGGCCGACATTCTGGTGATCGACGACAACTCCCCCGACGGAACCGGGGCCCTCGCCGACGAATGGGCGGCGCGCGATCCGCGCGTGCACGTCCTGCACCGTCCGGGCAAGCTCGGCCTGGGAACGGCGACGATCGCCGGGTTCCGCTATGCCATCGAGCACGATTACACGCTCTTGATGAATCTCGACGCCGATTTCAGCCACCATCCACGGCACATCCCCGCACTCCTGAAATGTGCCGAGCAGGCCGACGTGGTGATTGGTTCCCGGTACGTCCCCGGCGGCGGAGTCGTCGGCTGGGGACTGAAGCGCAAACTGATGAGCCGCGGCGTCAATGGCTACGCGCGGTTGTTCCTGGGGCTCAAGACGCACGACAACAGCGGGGCGTTTCGCTGCTTCCGTGTCGCTCGACTTCGCCAGCTCGAACTCGACAAATTCATCGCCCGCGGCTATGCCGCGCAGGAAGAAATCCTCTACCGCTGCCGGAAGATCGGCTGCACGTTCGCCGAAACGCCGATCACATTTGACGATCGCCGCTATGGAAAATCGAAGATCAATCTCCGCGAAGTAGTCGCTGCCCTCGTGATCATCCCCCGGCTCGGGCTCCTGGGGAGGTAGCAAATTCAAAAATGTGTGCAGTTGCACATTTTTGAATTTGGTCATCTGTGTAACAAACCCGCAGGGTTTGCGCGCCCCGCAAAGTTTTTCATGCAGCGAGTTCCGTAAGTTTTTTCGTGTTGGCGTTTTGCGCTGCCAGGATTGCGGTGACTTGAATGCGGCCTGTTTTGGTGAGGCGATAACGGTGTGTGCCGGCGATTTTGGAGATCAGGTTGT
>JAGVKR010000163.1 GCA_020050375.1 Planctomycetales bacterium | reverse complement strand
TGGTCTTTGGCACCGAGTTTGGAAGAACGCCCTGCGCCCAGGGATCCGACGGCCGCGATCATCACAACTACGGCTTCTCGATCTGGATGGCCGGCGGCGGAATCAAGGGAGGCGTTGTGCATGGCGCGACCGACGAACTGGGATTTCATGCCGTCGAGCACCGCCATTACGTCACCGACGTTCACGCCACCGTGCTCCACCTGTTGGGGCTCGACTCGCATCGGCTGGAGATTCCCGGGCGCAAACGGCTGGATATCGAGCACGGGCAGCCGATTCATCAGATCGTGGCTTAGTTTCCCGGTCAGCGGGAAGAGCACGAAGATGATGTCGAGAGTGACGGGTTTTGGAATGCGGATGATCCAGTTGCCACAAGACCATCCGAGCCCACCTCAGCGTCGCGGCCAGATTCATGAAGCGGGCTTTGGGCCTGTGACTCGGCGGCGTCAGATGGCCCAGGTCGGTCTGCGGGATGGCCGATCGCGTACAACCCACCTGCGACGTGAATCCGGCAAACGACTCGGACAGGTGACTTGAACAAACCAACTCGAATGAAAGATGATGTCGCCACTGTTGCGCTCCTTCGCTTGAGTGTGAGCTCAGGACTGATACGGGGGAGCGCAACAGTTTTTCCTTTTCCGCGCAAACCCAATCCCCCCACTTCTAATCATTTCATCAGGCTAGGTTGGGGGTGAGGGTGAGGGTGATTTTCGCGTCGATTGACGTTCGCCCCCTCATCCCGGTTCGACTGAGCTCACCGAAGTTCTGCTCTTGCGCCCGCGAGGGGAGAAGAGAGAACGGCCCTGGATTTTTGCAGCGCTTCGAGTTGTGTAGATACCGATGCCGCGAGGGGGGGGCCGAGAAAGGAGGACGGGCACGCGCGGATTCCCGGTCCGTCTCGGAACGAAACAGTGAGCGATCAGAGGCGAAGACTTGACGAGTCTCGTTGCCCGCTACCCGCTGCGCCGCGAGTCGCCGCAGATCTTCGCAGACAAGCGGCAGCAGTTGTTCCGCTGCCAGCGGATCACCCTCGTCGATCGCCGAAAGAATTCGCGTGACGTCGGACATAAAAGCGTGAGGCGTGAGGAAAAGGGGTCAGGGGGCAGCAAAATCACGCGTCGTGCGCCTCAAGCCTCAGTCTTCAACGCGGAGTTCGGAATTCGGAGTGCGGAATGGAAACGGTGAACGTTGGAAGTGGAGCGTTGGATGTTGGAAGTTGAATGTTCAAAGCTTCTGGCACGTGCCTCATGGCGCTGCGTTGTGCGCGATCACAATTGTTGACAATCGAGGACGACCAAAAAAGAAACCCCGTGACTAAAATATCGAGCCCATAGGTATCGAAGCGACCGTCTCCGCGCGGTGCGCACAAGCTGAGGCCCGGGCGAATCTTCCGTCGACAAATTCTGCTCCGCAGGCCGAAACTTTCCAGTTTTGCACCACGTCTCGATGGTGACAGGGTGCGTCCAGTGCTCGCGGTCAGACGACGGACGCGCGGAATGAGAGCTTGTGCGACGGACAAGTGCAATTCGCCCCCCTCCGTCTTTGCGAGTGACGCGATGGCTGCCATAATGATTGTGATGGCACTGATCGAGCTGGAAAATGTCACGCATTTTTATGGGGCCGTGTGC
This sequence comes from Planctomycetales bacterium, assembly GCA_020050375.1. Classification (GTDB taxonomy): domain Bacteria; phylum Planctomycetota; class Planctomycetia; order Planctomycetales; family Planctomycetaceae; genus SIAF01. Next base: position 6,462 of record JAGVKR010000163.1, on the reverse strand, counting down.
GCTCTCCGCACCGTCACGCTCCGCGTCGAGCCGGGGGCGGTGGGGCTGATCGGTCAGAACGGGGCCGGTAAATCGACGCTGCTCAAGATTCTGCTCGGTCTGATCCGTCCGACATCGGGCCGCGGGACCGTGCTGGGTCTCGACATTCTGGGTCAGGGACTGGAATTGCGCGGGCGCGTGGGCTTCATGCCCGAAGCCGAATCGCTGATTCCCGGGGTGCGGGGAGTCGACCTGGTCGCGCTGGGGGGCGAACTGGTCGGCATGCCGCGCAAGCAGGCTCTGCGACGGGCCCACGAAGTTCTGTCGTATCTGGGACTCGAAGAGGCTCGATACCGGCGCTGCGAGGAGTACTCGGTTGGCATGAAGCAGCGGCTCAAGCTGGCTGCGGCGCTGGTACACGATCCGGAACTGCTGCTTCTCGATGAGCCAACGGCGGGTCTCGACCCGGAGGGGCGCGAGTCGATGCTCGCGCTGCTCCGCGCTCTGGCCGATCGCCACGGCAAATCGCTCATCCTCTCGACGCATCTGCTGGGGGACATTGACCGTGTTTGTCAGCAGGTGGTGATCGTCGATCGCGGCGCTCTGGTGAGCGTTGGGCGAATCGGCGATCTGCGATCGAAGTGTCGGGGCCGGTATCGCCTGCGCTGGCACGGTCAGCCCGCCGAGTTTCTCACGGCGCTACGAACCGCGGGGGTCAACGTGCTGGTCAACGGCCGGGCGGATGAGGCGATCGTCGAAGTTCCGCAGTCGTGGAGTCTGCGGTCGTTTTTCGAGTTGTCGACCCGTCACGACCTGACGTTGCGCGACGTCGTGCCGCAGGAAGAAGACCTGGAAGAGCTGTATCATCGGGTGATCCGCACCAACTGAGGAGCGTGCAAAAGTTTGTAGTGGGGACTTTAGTCCACACGAATCGTTGTGCCATGTTGGCTGAAGCCAACTACCGCTTGAGCGCGGCCGTTCTTGCAATCGAAAGAATCACCCACGCTGAGGAGCGTCATGGCCGTCGAACTGGCGGGATATCGCGAATGGGCAGGCCGGCGAAGGTCGCCGTGGTGGACCTGTTGGCCCATTGTCCGCACCGGCCTCAACATGATTCTCAGGCGCTGGATCTTCTGGGTTCTGATTGGTTTGGGGCTGCTCAACTTCCTGTTCAATTTTGCGTTCGTCTATCTGAAGGCGACCCTGACAGTTCAAAGTGAGGCGGCTGGCGGATTTCTTGACAGATACCGCGTGACCGGCACTGGCGAGGCGTATGCCGATTTCATGTTCGGGCAGGCCTCGATCACCGCACTGCTCCTGGCGTTTGCCGGGTCGATGCTGATCGGCAACGACTATCGCCAGGGAGGTCTCATCTACTATCTGTCGCGACGAACCGAGCGGCGGCACTACGTGGTCGGCAAGCTCCTGACGGTTGGCGCCGTCGTGACGCTGATCACGACCGTGCCGGCTTTGGCGCTGTACGCCGAGTACGGTCTGCTCAGCAACTCGCTCGACTACTTTCTCAATCACCCGCGAATTCTCGCGGGGATCCTTGGCTACGGAGTTGTGTTGGCGGTCGTGCAAAGCCTGCTGCTATTTGCGATCGCCGCCTGGGTCCCCCGGACCGTCCCGCTGGTGATGACCTGGCTGGGGATTTTCGTGCTGCTCAAAGGCCTGGCGGAGGCCCTGCGAGCGATCGACGACAACCGGCACTGGCTGCTGTTGGGAGTCTGGGACGACATGCACCGCCTGGGACGATGGTGTTTTGGCTCGCTTGAGGCGGGCCGGATTCCGACGGCTCCTCAATGTTTGGGGGTTCTCGCTGGCGTCTGTGTGATCTGCCTCGTGCTGATCGTGCGGCGCGTGCGCGCCGTCGAGGTGGTCACATGACGGAAGCGTCCGCGAATTCGTCTGTCGGTCCTGGTCTTCCGGCTCCCGTCGCCGAGTTTCGGTCGGTGACGAAATGGTACGGAGCCGTGATCGGCGTGAACGACATTGACCTGACTGTGGGCCCGGGAATCACCGGCTTGCTCGGGCCCAACGGCGCCGGCAAGACCACGCTGATCAAGCTGCTGACCGGCCAGCTCCGCCCGAGCCTCGGCCAGATTCTGGTGCGGGGGGAGCTCGCCTGGTCGGCGGCGGCGAAGCGATTCATCGGCTACTGCCCCGACGTCGACGCGTTCTACGAAGAAATGTCGGGACGCACATTCGTTCGCACGATGGCCCGTCTGCACGGGATGGATCGACGGACAGCCGCGGAACGGACCGAGGTCGCGCTTGCCGAGGTGGGAATGAGCGACCGCGCCGACCGAACGCTGCGCGGTTGCTCCAAGGGGATGCGCCAACGGATCAAGCTGGCACAGGCCCTGGTTCACGATCCGCAGATTCTGATCGTCGACGAGCCGCTCAACGGCGTCGACCCGGTGGGGCGGCGGGAGCTGATGGAGCTCTTCCGACGATTCCGCGAACGGGGGAAAGCGGTCCTCGTCTCGAGTCACATTCTCGACGAAATGGAGCTGTTGGCCGAGCAGGTGGTGTTCATGGGGCGCGGGCGGGTGCTGGCCGTGGGGACATTGCCGGAGATCCGCAACATGCTCGCCGAGCGGCCGCAGCGGATCCGCATCCGTTCGAGCCAGGCCCGCGAGCTGGCGACGCAACTGATTCCCTGGAGCCAGGTCCGCAGCGTCGATCTGCCGACCGAGAACGAACTGTCGCTGGAAGTGCATCGTCCCGATGAGTTCTTCCGTCGGTTCGCCGCACTGGCGGTCGAATGCAATTGGAATCTCTCGTCGCTGGAAACAACGGACACCTCTGCCGAAGCGGTTTTCGAATATGTCATGGCGGCCGCCAGCAAGTTCTGACGTCCTATGATCGAAATCATCATTGACACGGCTTGGAATGATCCATTCGAGGCCCACCAACCCAACCCTCCCCGCGAACGGTGAGGGAGCGGCTTCCCCCCGTTCGCGGGGGGATTGAGGGGGGGCCGCGTCTCAAATTCGACCGCGTAAAGTTTATGAATCCCAATCCTCAACCGTCGTCCGATCTCGCCAGGGACGCTCTGCCGTCAGGTCGTGACGGCGATTCGACATTCGGTGTCCAGGCGACGCTTGCGGCGTGCGGGCATTTGTTCCTGTTGACGATCCGACGCCAACTGATGTCGCGACAGACGCTCGTCGGCCTCGCGCTGGCGGTGCTTTGTTGTTTGATTGTCCTGGCGGGGGCGCGACAACCCAATCCGTCGCCGAAAAAACTAGCCGAATACGTTCTGGTGCCGACCTACATCGGGTTCCTGATGCCGATTCTGGCGATCTGCTACGGCGCGTCGGCGTTGGGAGGCGAGCGAGAAGATCGGACGCTGATTTATCTGCTCATCACACCCATCTCGCGGCCGCTGGTGTATCTGACAAAAGCGCTGGCGACAATCGGACTGGTGACCGTCGGGTCGGGGATCGCGCTGGCTGCGCTTTGCTGGCTGGCGCGCGATGTCGGTCGGCCGACGCTTGAGGTATTTCTGTCGGCGAGCCTGCTGGGGGCGGCTGCTTATGCGTCGCTGTTTTTGATGCTGGGAGCGATTTTCCGCTATGGAACGGTCATTTCTCTGGCGTATTGGTTCTTTCTCGAAGTTCTGTTCGGGAACATGCCGGGGATCATCAAGCGCATCTCAGTCGCGTTCTACGTGCGGTGCATGGTCTACGACGCCGGCTCGGAAATGGAACTGGGGCCCTGGCGAAAGTCCGCGCGCGAAATGTTTCTGCCGGTTTCCGGCCGGACCGCGGCCATCACTCTGACCTGCGCGATTGTGGCGCTGATCGCCGTGGGTTTGATCGTGTTCAGCCGCCGTGAATACCGCGACCTGAGCTGAGATCGACGTGATTGTCACGACTGGGCTGACGCTCTCCCGCCGTGGCGGCCGTTTCTGCCCCGGCAATCCGGCCCTGAGGTTCCTTGACGCACTGGCACATCGCCGGTACAGGTAATTTTCGCAGATCGCCGCGAATTTTCTGCTCAGTCATTATTCGCTTGTTCAATTCTTCGGACGTGGGATGGTTCGATGGCCGACGAGTCCACTCCCGTGGATGGTGACCAGCAGGTCAAGTCGCTACGTGGCGTCTTGCGCGCATCCCTGAACGGCCTGGGGCAGATCATGTTCCAGGACAGCCCCGTCACCGGCCTCTTCTTCCTCGTGGGGATCGCAGTTGTTTCGCCGCTGATGGCGGCCGGCGCGGCAGGCGGCGCGCTGCTGGGGACGCTCACGGCGAACGGGCTTCGTTATGACGCCGGAGACATTCGTGACGGATTGTACGGTTACAACGCCAGCCTTGTCGGCATCGCGTTGCTTGCGTTTCACGAGCCAGGCCTGAGGACATTCGTCGTTAGCGCCGCGAGTTGCGTCTTCGCAACGGTGCTGACCCACGCGATGCGGCAACGGTTGCCCGTACCCGCCTATACGGCGCCATTCATCGTGACGACGTGGCTGGCGCTTTTCGTCGCGGCGCGGCTGAATTTACCGCCGATCGTCCACGCCGCTGCGCCGTCCGAGTCGGAAACACTCCCTGTGACCGTCGCGGTCGTCAGAGGGATCAGCGAGGTGATGTTCCAGGCAAACGTGTTGACGGGTGTGCTATTTGTCGTCGGGATTCTGCTTCGTTCGTGGAAAGGGGCCGTCTGGGCCGTGGTCGGGTCGTTGTTGGGATTGCTGTCCGGCCTCGAGAACAACGATCCGCAGCAGAACCTCTCTTTGGGAATTTACGGTTATAATGCCGCGTTGGCGGCGATGGCGCTCGCCCTGTACCGCCGTTCGATTCTGATGCCGATCGTCGGGGCGGTTCTTTCGGTGCCGATCACCGAAAAGTTTCCGATGCTTGGGCTCGCAACGCTCACGGCGCCGTTCGTTCTTGCATGCTGGACGGTCATCGGATTGGATCGACTCGATGCCGCCCTCGATCGGACGCGGCTGAGCACGGAAGGCTGAATCATTATCGGCAGAAGACCGCGCTCGCGGTCGTCGAAGTTGACCGACGGAGATCTGAAGATGCACCTGACGCCTCGCGAAATCGAAAAGTTGATGATCCATTCTCTCGCCGATGTCGCGCTGAAGCGAAAGGCGAAGGGATTGAAGCTCAACCATCCCGAATCGATGGCAGTGATTTGTGCGGCAGCCCTCGAAGGGGCCCGCGAAGGCAAAACGGTCGAGGAGGTGATGGCCATGGCTTCGAAAACACTGACGCGTGACGACGTGATGGAAGGTGTTCCCGAGATGATACCGTTCGTGCAACTCGAAGCGGTCTTCACCGACGGCAGCCGTTTGATCACCGTCCACCAGCCAATCGTTTAGCAGCCCCCGCGAAATCCCGAGGAGACATCCCATGTCCAGAGAGACGAGCCGAGCCACGAAGAAAAAGTCCGCCGGCTGGCAGCGGCACAAATCGGCGGCTCCGCATTCGGAGAACGAAGCGAACGTTCCCGTGGGCGGGTTGATCCTGGCCGCGAGAGAGATCGTGATCAACGAAGGGCGCCCGACGACAACGATCAAAGTCCGCAACACGGGCGATCGCCCGATCCAAGTTGGCTCGCACTACCATTTCTTCGAGGTGAATCGCCACCTCGAATTCGATCGCGCCGCCGCGTTTGGGATGCGGCTGGATATTCCCGCGACGACCGCCGTTCGCTTCGAGCCCGGCGACGAAAGGCAGGTCACGCTGGTTCCGTATTCGGGCAAGCGGCACGTGTACGGGTTCAACAACCTGGTCAACGGGTGGACAGGGACGGGGCCCGCTCCCGGGTATCAGCCGAATTTTGGCGCTTCGGTCAGGCGTGCGCAGGAAATGGGATTCAAATCGACTGAGTCGTAATGGTCGATTTGAACACCGAGAAAGACGGACCACAGCGAACCAGGAGCGAACCTTATGTCGAAGATGTCCCGCAAGCAATACGCCGATCTGTTCGGACCGACGGTCGGCGACAAAATTCGACTCGCCGATTCGGATCTTTACATCGAAATCGAGCAGGACCTGCGAACGTACGGTGACGAAGCGGTCTATGGCGGCGGAAAGACGCTCCGCGACGGCATGGGGATGGACAATCAGTTGACCAGCATCGGCGGGGCGCTCGATCTGGTAATCACCAACGCGACGATTCTCGACCCGTTGCTGGGGGTTGTGAAGGGAGACCTGGGAATCAAGGATGGAATCATCGTCGGCGTCGGCCAGTCGGGCAATCCCAGCACAATGGAGGGGGTGACGCCCGGACTTGCGGTGGGGCCCGCGACCGACGCCATCTCCGGCGAGCACCTGATCGTGACCGCCGCCGGCATCGACTCGCACGTTCATTACATCAGCCCTCAGCAAGTGTTCGCCGCGCTCAGTAACGGCGTCACCACTTTCTGGGGCGGTGGCATCGGTCCGACTGATGGAACGCTGGGGACGACCATCACCTCCGGCACGTGGAATATCGCCATGATGCTGAAGTCGATCGAAGGAC
>JAGVKR010000309.1 GCA_020050375.1 Planctomycetales bacterium | reverse complement strand
TGTTGAGCGCATGGCCGATATGGATGTTGCCGTTGGCGTAAGGGGGGCCATCATGCAGGACGAAGCGGTCGCGGCCCTTACCGGCCTCGCGCAGCTTGCGGTAGAGGTCCATCTTCGCCCAGCGGGCGAGCAGTTCGCGCGGATCGCTCAGCGACTTGCGCGGGGGGGCCACCGACCGCGGCTGAGCGTTTGCCCCCGCTGCCGAGACAGCACGTGGCAATTCACTGCTGCACGTCGTGCAGTACAGACGTTCGTTGTCGGGAGACGCCATCGCGGCGACGTCGGCCTGGCATTTGTCACACCACATCCGTGCGGTTCCGGTGGCAAGAGGCTATCGAGCGCAGAAAACGAAGGGCCCGCCCTGCGGTCAGGGACCGGGAAAAGGAGCAATCGGTGCTGCTTGATGGAATTTGTGGGAGAGAGGAAGTGGCGGGCATTATCGTCAACGGAGCATTTGACGCAAGACCGGTTTTTCGGGTTCAAGACTTGAGACTCGCGGCATGAGACTTGAGGCGCAGCGATCCCCTGACGCCGCAGGCCTCGAATGTGGATTGTCGCGGCCGCACGGCGCGGTAATATGGAGCCACCTTTCAACCTCAGATCGCGGCCTCCGTTTCTCGGAGAGGTGGCACTCGCATGAGTTTTCGTGCGGATTTCAATTCACCTGAGCCCTTGCTGCGCCGGGACTTGCTCCGCGTGGGCTCGCTGGGGGCGGTCGGGCTGGCCTTGCCGGATGTTCTGCGGGCCAGCCCGGCAGCCGAACGGAAAACGCCGCGCGCCCGGTCATGCATCCTCTTTTTTCTCGAAGGGGGGCCGGCGCATCAGGATTTGTGGGACATGAAGCCCGAGGCCCCCGCCGAAGTGCGGGGGATATTCCGGCCGATCGATTCGTCGCTAGCCGGAGTTTCGGTCTGCGAGCATCTGCCGCTTCTGGCCCGTCAGATGCATCGCCTGACGCTCGTGCGTTCGGTCCATCACCGGATCGTCGACCACAACGCGGGAACGTACTACGCCCTCACCGGACGCAGTCCCCTCGTCGGCGGACGACTGATTCTGGGGGACGAGCCTGAGAATTTTCCGCCGTATGGATCTGTGCTGGCGAGGCTGAGTCCGCGATCGGAAGTTCGTGTCCCGGAGTTTGTGCACTTGCCTGACGTGATGTCGAACAACGGGCGTGACTTGCCCGGGCAACGCGCCGGATTTCTCGGCCCGGCCTTTGACCCGCTGGTGGCCGGCGATCCGAGCGCGCCCGATTACAAGGTTCCGGGGTTGGGCTTGCCCCGTGACGTCCCCGCGCTGCGGCTTTCGCAACGGCGGACGCTGCTCGACCAATTGGATGGCGCGGCGGGGAAGCCCGCCGACGAATCGCGCTGGCGCGACATGGAAACGCACTACGCCCGCGCGTTTTCGCTGCTGTCGAGCGACGAGACGCGGCAGGCCTTCGACCTCAGCCGTGAGAGAACGTCGCTCCGCGAGCGGTATGGCCTCCCCGATCGAGTCGATCGTTCGGTCGAAGCCCGGAAGTTCGGCGGTTTGCCGCATCTCGGGCAATCGATGTTGCTCGCGCGGCGGTTGATCGAATCCGGGGTGCGGCTGGTCACCGTCTGCACCGGCCGCCGGTTCGATCAGACCTGGGACACGCACCGCAACAACTTCGCGCTGCTGAAGGAATCGATCCTTCCCTACGCCGATCGCGCCTTCTCGGCCCTCATCGACGACCTCGCCGAGCGCGGGATGCTCGACGACACGCTCGTCGTGGCGATGGGGGAATTCGGCAGAACCCCCAAAGTGGGGCAGGTCACCTCGGGTGCGGGGGCGGATGCGGCCGGCCGCGACCACTGGCCGCACTGTTACTCGATTCTGCTCGCCGGTGGGGGGATCAAACCGGGCGTGGTCTATGGATCGTCCGACAGCTTTGCCGCGTATCCGAAGAATAACCCGGTGACGCCTGAAGACATCGCGGCGACGGTCTACCAGGCACTGGGGCTCTCTTCCGAGACGGTCCTTCACGACCCGCTGAACCGCCCGCACGCCTTGGCGCTGGGGAAGCCGATCGGGGAACTGTTCGGTTGAGCCGCGACGCTTCGTTGCACGACCGACGTTGGCCAACCAGCTTACTTCCGAGAGGCAATCGTCGTCCGGCCATGCGGGTCAGGTACGCCGCGGCCGCTTCATCGCGCGGCAACATAACGAAATTCCCGCCTGCCGGAAGAAATGGGGCGACCTGCTGCCCAGAGAATTTCGCCAGACGGAATCGCCGCGAAAAGACCGTTCGAGGTTTATCCGCGAAGATCCACAAATTCCGAAAGGAATTTCCTTTCTCCGGCAGGCGATCGTCGAGCGCCCGTGGCTCACTTCTCACTGGCTTGCTTTGTCGCTCTGACCACCCTGCTGCTCCACGTCGGCCGTTCTGTCCTCATTCTCCCACTCTCCCTCGGTCTCCGTCTCCCCCTCTCCTCCCGCCCGGCGCCATTTCCGAAAAATATCCGGAATTCCCCCAAAACCGTGTCC
>JAGVKR010000185.1 GCA_020050375.1 Planctomycetales bacterium | reverse complement strand
TCACGACGACTTCATCGGCGGCCCGGCTGTGCTGATCGGGATTTTTCTGTCGGTGTTCAACGTCCACATCAATCGCACGCCGATCGCGGCCCGCGTGATCGGCCTGCGTTACCGCAAAGGCAAGTTTCTCAATGCGTTGCGGCCCGAGTCGGCTCGCGAGAACGAACAACTGGCGGTGCGGATCGAAGAAACCTGCACACCGCATCGACGGATGATTGTGCGTCAAATCACGGGAGCAATCGCCCGCCGGATCGTTTGCTGGGTCAAGCCGGGAGACGAGCTCGCCGCCGGTGAGCAATTCGGAATGATCAAACTCGGTTCGCGGACGGAACTGGTGTTCCCCCGCGAGGCCGGGCTGGAAATCGTCGCCCGGATGGGCGAAAGCGTCAAAGCCGGCTCGAGTGTGCTGGCGCGATATAAAACGGTTGCTGGTGAATGAGGCGTCGTGCGGGGGACCGCACAGCGATCCATCTGGATGGAACTCTGCCCCCCCCGACCCCTGATTCCTGACCCCTGCCCCCCGAATCCCGGCCCCCGAATCCCGAATCCTACCCCCCAACCCCGATTCGTCATGGCAACTTTCCGCATTCCCCGCCGCCAGAAAATGTTCGCCGTGCTCCCCACGATGCTGACGCTGGGGAACGCCGTCTGCGGATTCGGCGCAATCACGTTCGCCGCGAAGGTCAAGCTCGTGACTCGTTCGGGGTGGGGGACCACCGACACCGAGTGCCTGTTCATCGCGGCGGTGTTGATCTTTCTGGCAATGGTTTTCGACGCCCTCGACGGCCGCGCCGCTCGCTGGGCAAAGCAGACAAGCCCGTTCGGCGCCGAGCTCGACAGCCTGTGCGATGCGATCAGCTTCGGCGTCGCTCCGGCCTTCATCCTCATCAAATTCTCGCCCGAATTTCATCCCCGGCTGCTATGGGCGATTGCGGTGCTGTTCGTCCTGGGGGCGATCCTGCGGCTGGCCCGCTTCAATGTCGAAACCGACGAAGAGGACACGCACGAATTCTTCAGCGGGCTCCCTTCCCCCGCGGCGGCGGGCACGGTGGCTTCGTTCATGATCGCCTATCCCGAGCTGGAAGACCTGGCACGTCCGCTCGCCGAGAACGCTCCGGCATGGGACAGCCTCACCCACAACTTCGCCATTTATGCGCTGCCGGCACTGAAGTTTTTGCTGCCGATCGTGGCCCTCTCGTGCGCCTGCCTCATGGTCTCGCGGGTGAAATATTCGCACGTCTTCAACCAGTGGTTCCGCGGGCGGCGGAGTTACCAGCACATCCTGCAACTGGTGATCGGCCTCGTCGCGATCTTCATGGTTCGCGAGCTGGCCGTTCCGCTCATTTTCTGCGTGTTTGCGTTCGGATCCCCGCTGAAAGCGGCGTGGGCGACGCTGATGCCGCGGCGGCCCGGCGTCGCGGCGGCGGACTCATCGAATACGCCCCCCGATCATGACGAAAATACGCCCGGTGAAAGTCGGGCGTCGTAGGGGTTGCGTTTTCGGTGGCCAGAGTCAATTCCGACCACGCCGAGGAATTTCCTCGTTCCCAAGCTCCGCTTGGGGACGCCGCGTGCGAAGCTCCTGCTTCGCGTCTCTGTCCGCTCCCGCGCTCAAATCCAATTCGTCACCACATCAATCAGCGCCGGCTGCTTCGCGTAATTCCGTGCACTCGTATACCGCCAGTGCAAAGGGTCATCGACATATCCGCGGCGGACCGGGTTGGCGTGGGTGTACTCCAGCTTCTGCCACATCGTCTCGTCCGTCCGGATCTGCTGGGGATGGCTTCCTTCCTCCCACACCTGGTGCTGGCTCTCGGTCTTGTGCCGCAGCTTGTGCGCATGAAGCTGCCACAGCAGTGTTCGCTCTCCCCTGGATTCCAGCCGTTCGACGATCTGCCGGGCGGTGAACGTTTCGAAGACGCGGTAACGCGAGCGAGTCATGGGGATCGGCCAGTGGGTGCGTGAGTCGATCGGCTGGGCGAACGCCGTGGTACGCGAAGCAGGAGCTTCGCACGAGGCGTCCCTAAGCGGAGCTTGGGAACGAGGGGAATTTCCCGCCACTTTTCCAGATTTGGTGCCGGCGGTCAGTCGGTGGTGCGCCGTTCGGGTAAAATGGAGGGAAGAAAACCGAGGATCGAGGATCGAGAGGCGCAGGTGGAAGTAGAAAGGGGTGCGGAATGTGGGACCAGGGAACCGGGACCGGGGACCGAAACAGGCTTGGCCTCTTCGCGAAAGGGATGCCGAGTTGGAAGTTGGATGTTGGATGTTGGATGTTGGATGTTGGAAGTTCGAAGTTCGATGTTCGATGTTCGATGTTCAAAACGCCATCTCCCCTCCAGCGCGCCCCCCCTGCTCCAGCGCGCCCCCCCTGCCCCACCGTACAAAGGGTGGGCTCAAGACGCCCAACGCGAAGCCCCGCCTCCCCGTCTCCCCGCCTCCCCGTCTCCCCGTCTCCCCGTCTCTCCGTCTCTCCGTCTCTCCGTCTCCCCGTCTCTCCGTCTCCCCGTCTCTCCGTCTCCCCGTCTCCCCGTCTCCCCGTCTCCCCGTCTCCCCCAACACCCACACTCCGACTCATACCCCCACCCCATCCACCCATCCACCCAACTCCTCCCTCGCAAAATGACGCGTGACCAAATTATCAGCCCCATGATTATCAGTCCGACTGCTGCCGCAGAACGGTCGCAAAGCGTGATGCGAAGAGGTGTTCCGCCGGCAAGACGGCGACTGGAGTGCTCGAAATCGACGTTCACGGCCGTTTCGGCGAGTTTGATCGGCGGAAACACAATGCGCAGCGCGACTTCTGAACAATGGGCGAACTATGGCAGCCCGAGGCTGAGCCAGCAAAACCGAGGGGCAACCGGTGCTAAACGAGCCCTTTCCGAACATTTCCGGAAGCCCCTTTTCGATCACCAACGGACGACAGCCCCGGTAGCCGCAAGTGGTGAGTCCGCTGAGTGGGTCTGGCCCAATCCGGCGGGTGCCACGGCCAGGGAGCAAAGCGACTCGGCCGTGCGAGCGTCTCTGGACGTGGTCAGTCGACTCACCGTTCGCACGGCCGACTCCCTGATGGTCGCTGGCCGTGGCACCCGCGAATCCGCAACTGCGGCGCGGCCAATCGACGTCCATGCTCCAGTGACGGAGGCACTCGGTTGCGAGAGTCCCGCAGCCATTCGTGGAACGCCGGCGGTGCGTCGACTACACTGGCGCGCTCCGGCCGCGCGCGGCGAATCCGGCGAACTTTCCTCTTCATTGGCTGATTGGAGCGTCAACGATCCCATGCCCGAACCCACGATGAGCACTCCGAACAGCGATCTGGTTTGGACAGCGATCCGCGCCGAAGCGTGGTCGGAGTCGGAACGGGAGCCGGTTCTCAAGTCGATGCTTTATCAGGCGGTCCTGAAGCAGCGCTCGCTTGAAGACGCACTCGGGCTGTTGCTCGCGAACCGATTGACGAACGAGAATCTGCCGGCGATGCTGCTCCAGGATCTGATCAAAGAGGCGGTCGAGAGCAGCCCGGAGATCGGGCGCGCCATCCGGACCGATCTGCAGGCGGTCCGCGATCGCGATCCCGCCTCGCGCGGCTTCCTCACGCCGTTTTTGTACTTCAAAGGTTTCCACGCGCTTCAAAGCTACCGGATCGGTCACTGGTTCTGGACTCAGGAACGCTGCCTGCTCGCCGCCCATCTGCAGAACCGCATTTCGGAAGTGTTCGCCGCCGACATCCACCCTGCGGCGCGAATCGGGGCCGGCGTGCTGATCGATCACGGCACAAGCGTCGTGATCGGCGAGACGTCGGTGGTCGAGGACAACGTCTCGATCCTGCACGAGGTGACACTCGGCGGGACGGGAAAGGAGACCGGAGATCGGCATCCCAAGGTCCGGGCGGGAGTGCTGATCGGG
>JAGVKR010000577.1 GCA_020050375.1 Planctomycetales bacterium | reverse complement strand
GGTCGAGCGCCTCGCGGCGCCCGAGACCGAGCTGCTCTCCGTCGTCCACGACAGCGACCGGCCCGGCAGTCTGGCGTCGGTCCTCGAGGCCTTGTGCAGCGTGGCAGGCACCGTCCGCGATCGGATTTCAAAAGACATGTGGCGCGTCGTCAACGATCTCGTCGAATCCCACCGGTTCGCCCGGCCGAACTCAATGATCGACGGGTTCTCTCGATTTTCTCCGTTTGAGTCCGACGATGACGCCGAGACCGTCCGCACACTCAGTCGCGAGCTCGACCTGCTCGACCGGACGGTTTTGACGCTGGCCTCCTTCAGCGGACTGGCGATGGAGAGCGTCACCCGCGGCGACGGCTGGCGCTTCCTGGACATCGGACGCAAGCTGGAGCGGGCGCTGCAGGTGGGCAATCTCGTCCGCAGCACGCTTGTTGTCGTCAGCGATGCGGAGGCGGCGATCCTCGAGGCCCTGCTCGAAATCGCCGACAGCTCGATGACGTATCGGCGGCGGTATCAGGGGAGCCTGCAGGCGGCAGCGGTGCTGGACTTGCTCTTATCCGACGAAACGAACCCCCGCTCGCTGGCGTTTCAGCTTGCGGCGCTCGCCGACGACGTCGAGCACCTGCCCCGCGATCCGAAATTCACGGGACGCAGTGTCGAACAGCGATTGATGCTCGCCACCTTGACAACGCTCCGGCTCGCAGAGGCCGATACGCTGGTTCAGGTCGAGGGATCGAGCCGCCGACCACTTCTCGAACAACTGCTCGACGAGCTGTCGCGGGCGCTGCCGGCCCTCTCCGACGCCATCACGCAAACCCACCTCAGCCACCTGCAAACCTCGCGGCATCTGGCGGCGCCGATGACTTAATGTCAAAATGATGAAGATCGTCGTGGCTGCCGGCTGTCTCGGCTACGTCGGGATCGAATACGAAGGAAAGAAGCTCAGCTCGCCTGGAGGGATTCTGGCGGCGAAAAAGCTGCTGGAGAAAGTCCGCCAGACCCCGTCGGCATAACCTCCCCAGCGAGCGGCGGGGTTAATCCCCGCCGGCCACATCCACACTGCGAATCTCGTGAAGCGTCACTCGCAAAGTCCCCTCATGCAAACGCGCTCGATCGTGCTGGGAATGTTGAGCTGCGTCGTGACCCAATCCGCGTCGCTCGCAGCCGAACCGGCGCCGGCTCTCTACGAGCTGGCAGTCGATCAGGTGACGCTCAAGCGCGGCCCTCGGCTCTTGGGCACCGTCTTCGAGCGATCGAAAGATGGCGCACTGACCGTCGCCGTTTCCCGCGAATGGCTGAAAAAAGCACAGCCGAAATACTACGACACTTGCGCGGTCGAAGCGGCGGCTGTACGTCGCGCGGCACTGGAGCAACTCCGCGACCGGCTGGTCGAGTGGAGCGCGCGACGAGCGGACGATACGAAGCTGGCCTTCTTCCTGCAAAAGCAGACCGAGCGAGTCCATACCGAACTGGCAAAGGAATCCGACGACGCCCCTTCGCCGGATGGCTCGACCTTCCTGCTGCTGACATTGTCACCAGCGCAGGTCGAACGAGTCTTCATCCAGCCTCCCTCGCGAAAACAGATTGCGATCGTCGCGTGGCGCGAAGGTCTGGCAGACGTCGAGACGCGATCGGCAAAGAGTCTCGGCAAAGAGTTGCAGAAAATGGGAATCGACCCGGACCGCGAACGGGTCGATCTCTCCGAACGTCTGCCAGTTCGTAGGCAGAGCGATACCGAATGGGCCGCACGGCAGGCATTGGTCGAATATCAGTTTCGCAAGGCGGCCGACTTTCAGGGAACGGGAGAGATCGTTTTCCGTACCGGCGAAGGGGCGAAAGCACCTCCCGCCGGCGAACTGCTGAGGGGAGTGCTGAAAGGGCAGATTGCCGCACAATTGTCGGAGCTCCAGCCGGATTCCGTCGTCGCGAAAGCCAAACCCGACTCGGAGACATGGCTCAAATCGGCAGTGAAAACAGCCGAGCAGGAAGATGTCAGCGGATTTCGCGTCACGCGCACCGCACCCGACGTGACCGGAGGACGGGCGACTGTCGAGAGCCGCTTCGTCGTCCGTACGCCAGCCGGCCGTTGGGAGACCGTTTGGAGGGATATCGAAACGGTCGAGGCAGCTCGGGCCGACAAAGACCGCGTCGAGCGGATCGCGGGCGACCCGCAGATCAAGCAGGTCCTGGAGCTGATTCGGACTGCCGGCCTGGGGGACGGGGAAGCGCAGCTCCAATCGGCCCTGCGCTACGGCGCCGCGACGATGCAGGCGCAGGAGGCCGCCGACGCCCGATTCCTTGAGTTTCGAGACCGCTACCTCGAGCGTTTGGAGGGGCCGCCGTTCGTGTTGGAGACAGGACCATGACCGCGAACCAGCAGGAAAACCTCAGAGCGGGGGTCGAGCTGGCAACCGCAAGACGAAGGAAGGCGGTTCGCATCCTGCCGACACGGCCCAGTTCGCCACTGCCGCGATTGGACGGTGGTGGAAAAAGATGGGACGATCCCGGCATCCCCACGCTACCGCATTGCCGATCCTGGCTGATGGCGGCGGGAGCAACGGCAGTCGTTGCCGGCTGTGGAAGATTGCGCTGCAAGAGCTTGCGGATCAACTCCAGATGACGATTCGCGTGTGCCATTTCCCGCCCGGCACCAGCAAATGGAATAAAATCGAACATCGGATGTTCTGCCACATCACGCAAAACTGGCGGGGCCGACCGTTGAGCAGTCACGAGGTGATCGTCAATCGGATCGCCAATACCGCCACCCAACAGGGACTGAGGATTCGCGCTGAACTGGACCAGCGCCAGTATCCGACCGGAACCAAAGTCAGCAACGCCGACCTCCAACGGGTTAAACTCAAGCCTCACAAATTCCACGGCGACTGGAACTACACCATCTCGCCAACCCAAACGAAAAAGTAGTCACGTTATTCAGTCGCGGGCCCTTAGCGCTTCGGATCCGCAGGTTGGGGGTTCGACTCTCTCCGGGTGCGCTCATTCGATTCAGGACGCTTCGCGACGTTCGTTGCGGAGCGTCCTGTCATTGTGCCACCTGGCGCCCTCACACATCCAGTGCCGCCGAGCGCTCTCAGACATCCACGACGGCGGCTGTCACGTCCTGGATTTCGAGGCTTCCCTGGACGTCGATCCGGGCTGTTCCCGTTCCATCAATGCGGAAGCGGCTCTGCGTTTCTTCGTCGTCCCGCTCACCCAGGGCATAATACGTGAAGTCGACGACCACCGTTGCCTGGTCGGAGTTGTACTTCTGCACTTTGACGTCCTGCATTTCGCAATCCGCGGCATTCGCGGCAGCGATGGCATCGACAAAGGCGTCTGACTCTTCGATGCCCGCGCGGTGCTCGTACAGCAGCTCTTCGAGCTTGCTGTGGGCCTTCTTCTGCGACAGGGCCGGGAGCAGAGCCATCAGCTTCGTCGCATCGATCGCGGATTCGGCCGATTCGGTCGAAATGTCGGCGGGAATCGATCGAGAGGTGCCACACGCCTCGCACTGGATGGTTTCGTTCTGTTTGCCATTCGCGTTGGGAGCGCTCGTCGGAGACCGATGGACCGTCGACGTATTGCAATTGGCACAAGGCAGGATGAGCGCTGGCATTCGTTGAACCGTTCGTTGAGGGAAGGCTAAAACCGTCCGGGAGCATAGCAGAATGGGCCTGATAAGACACAGAGAGGCGGGCTTTTATCTTGAGCCGGCCGCCGTTTTCGTGACAGCGAAAGCCAGCGCGGCTTCGCGAGCAGACGGCAAACATCCAACGGGCGGCGAACGGACAGACGTCGCCCCCCGGGGTCTGGTCTTTTTTCCGGCGTTTATGCGATGCCGAGCAGAACCAGCGTCAATGCAGGAAAATGGGCCTGTCCCAATACTGTTCGGCACGAGATTTGCGCAATCCTCGCAGACAGGGACGAATGACTGCCAAAATGACGGATGGCGCAGATGTCGGCAAGGAAGCAGC
>JAGVKR010000056.1 GCA_020050375.1 Planctomycetales bacterium | reverse complement strand
CGGCAAGTCGACGTTGATCACCGTGTTGGCCGATTGCAGGTTGAGACCCGTCGAGCCGGCGTTTGTCGTGAGAAACACTTTGCAGTTCGGGTCGGTCTGAAACTTGTGGACCAGCTCGGCCCGCTGCTTCTGCGGAACGCTGCCGTCGAGCCGCACGAACTCGATCCTGCGCTTCGTGAGCAAAGGCTCGATCAGGTCGAGCATCGTCGTCCATTCGGAGAAGAGGACGATCTTGCGCCCCTCTTCCTCGAACAACTGCTCGAACAGCTCGTTGATCCGCTCGAGCTTGGTCGAAAATCCGGGCTTCTCTTTGTTGACGAGAAACGTGCTGTCGGCCGACATCCGGCACATCAAGAGCGCCTTTTGCAGCCGGAGCAGGTCCATCTCGCTGATGTACTTTTTGCCGACGATCGAGGCGACGGTCATCATGTGCCCCGCGTGCATGGTGCGTTGCTCGTCGGTCGGCGCGATGCGGACGATGTCGATCGTCCGCGGCGGCAGGTCCAGCTTGACGCTGTCGCGCGTGCGGCGGAGCAGGACCGGTTTCAGCGTCTCGCGGAGATCGGTCAGGTTCTTGTAGCCCAGCACCCGCCCTTTTTCGTCGACGACGCGGTGCTTGTTGAAGAACCGAAAGCCCGGCCCCAACCGGCGATCGTCGATGAACTGCACGACCGAATACAGCTCGTCGAGCCGATTCTCGAGCGGCGTTCCCGAGAGGACCAGCGCAAACCGCGACTTGAGGCTCTTGATGACGTTCGACGTTTTCGCTTCCCAGTTCTTGATCCGCTGACCTTCGTCGAGAACGATCAGGTCCCACTTCACCTGCTCGATGGGGATGATGTCGCGGAGCACCTGCTCGTAATTGCAAACGGTGAAAAAACTATTGTTGATGTATTGCGAGCCCCGTTCGGCTGCCGGGCCGCCGACAAGCTGCACGTCGCGATCGCAGAAGCGGTGGATTTCACCCCGCCACTGCGATTTGAGCGACGCGGGACATACCACCAGCACCTTCTTGATCTCGGCTTCGCGCGCGAGATACTCCGCCGTGCCGACCCCCTGGATCGTTTTTCCCAGCCCCATCTCGTCAGCGAGAATCGCTCGCCCCGCGCCGGCGGCGAAGGCGACGCCGTCGAGCTGATAGGGAAGGAGCGGAATCTTGAGCAGCGTCTTTCGCAGCGGATGATTGTGCGGGTTGCGGCGGATCGCCGCCGTCGTCTCGCGCATCCGCGACTCGAACAGCCGTTGCTGGATGAACTCTTCGGCGTCGGGATAGACCATCACCTCTTTCCCGAGTTTTTGGAGCCGGGCGAGGCGCTGCATCAGGTCGGGAATGTCCTCAATCGACTGGTCGCGCAGCGGTTTGATGAGACTTGCAGTAGCGTCATCGAGCTTTTCGGGAACAAGCAGCCGCAACGAGACGTCGCCGTCGTAACGCAGATGCAGCCCGAGACGCTGCCGCCGATAGGGACGGTTCAGTTCCTTCGCCGTGAACTGGCGCTTGATCTTGTGGAGAACGTGCAGGACGTGCTTGCACGTCCCCAGCGTGTTCGTGCGAAAATCGGGGCACGAGCAATACGAGTCGCCCGTCTCCATCCCGCGCAGGGCGACACGGTAGCTCTTGCCACTCAGCTTGCTCGTCACCGTGTAGTCGGTCCACGGCTGCGAGCCGTCGGCCGTTTTGACGACCATCTTTTCGGCTTTCGCCCGCTCGGCCCGATCCGCGAGTGCCCGGCCGACGAGGTCTTCGTCGTCGAGACTCTCGACCGGCACGCGCGGCTTGGGTTTCGCCGCCAGCCCGAGCCGCATTTTTTCTTCGAGAATCAGCGAGAGCGCGGCACCGACGTGCTCGCAGGCCGAAGTGCAGTGCGTGCAGTTCCAATGAAGCCGCTGTTTGGCCTCGGCCATCAGCGTGATCGTGACGACGAGCGGCTCGGGCTCATCCGGCAGGCGCGGAAACCGCAGTCGGAACAAGTCGTCGCCGAGGAAGACGTCGTCTTCGACCTTGAAGTCCCACGCGTTCGCATTCCGCTGGATGAGGCGGCTCCCCTCCGAGCCCAGGAGCTTGCAGGCCTCGACGAACGTCAGTCGGGAAAGTCGATCTTTGAGGGTCAACTTCGCGCCGGGAAGCGTCTTCGGGGCTTGGATCCTCATGACGGCTCGCTCCTTGCTGGGAAACGCGGACTTCCGTGCCGGGCTTCGCCGCCGCGGCTCGATCGCGAATAGTGTACCTCCGTCTTGCGGAAAATGAAGCGATTGAGGGAGCATATTCGCGCCGGGTCGTTGACGAGAGCATTCGACCCCCTGCGAACGGACGCCCCATGCCGACGCCTTCGGCGGCGGGAGCGACCGTAAAGCGGGTTGCAGTATTTATTCCTGGCACGACCTGAATCTGTAGGGATCGCCGTCAGGATTGCTTGCCGCACCCGCAAAGCGGTCGGCTTGAATTGCAGGGCGGAACCTGCGGCGGAAGCCGGCTATAATACGGTTCGACCGATTCTTACCGCATTTGTTCTACCAACACGTATTCGCGCGACATTTTCCATGCCCGGCTCGGTTCTCGAACGTGAAGAGTATGTCGAGCAGGCGTACTTTTTCCGCATGTTCCGCGAGCGGCTCGACGCCAACGTCCCGGCGCAGGAGATTCTGGCGACGATCCACGAAGAGGTGCTGTCGACCACGAAGCTCCCGCTGGCGATTGAGTTTCTAAAGGGGGAGATCGTCCATGCCGGCCGGCTGAGCCTGGGGATGGCCCACCTGTCGCATTACTTCACGCCGTTTCAAACGTTCGTCATCGCCCAGTCCGAGGAGGACCGCTCGCGCTTCAATCAACGGACCGCCTTCGAGGTGCTCCAGTATGAAGCCCAATATCGCGCCGGCGGGCCGACGCCGGCGGGATTATTTGTCTACCAGTTCGAATCGATCAGCCGCAATAAACTGGGATACGACCACGGCATGGAGGCCATCTCCCGGGATCCACTCTACGACGAAGCGTGGCGTGAATGGATCATGCGGGCCCGCCTGCAACTGGGCGCGATGGACTTTGCCGACCTG
>JAGVKR010000710.1 GCA_020050375.1 Planctomycetales bacterium | reverse complement strand
GGTCGGGCGAAGCGGTGTCTTGTGCTCTACATCTACGGCGCGTGGAGTCAGCTCGACACGTTCGATCCCAAGCCGCTAGCTCCGGTCGAGATTCGGGGGGAGTTCGGGGCGATCGATTCGAGTCTTGCCGGAGTGCAGGTGTGCGAGCATCTGCCGCGTTCGGCACGAGTGCTCGATCGCTGCACGCTCGTCCGCTCGATGTCGCATCCGTGGAACATCCACTCGGCTGCGTACACGCTGACGGGCAATCCCGACACCGAACGGATCGAAGGTCGGCAGCGGCACCCCGATCAGTGGCCTTACTTCGGGAGCATCGTCGATTACCTGAGCGACCGGGGAGAGTTCGGCGCACAGGCCCGCGGCGTCCCGGCCAACGTGATGCTCCCCTGGCGACAAAGCTTGTATGCCCGCCCCAACAAACGGGCCGGCACGTTCGGCGGGTTTCTTGGGCCGGCGTTCGATCCGCTCTGGACCGAGTTCGAAGGGGAAGCGCCGCTCGGCGATCCGTTTCGCGCGATCACCCCCGCCGGTCGGTTTCGATTCGGAGCGGGAGATTCGGCTGCGATCACAGTCGATACGCTCGATCGACGGAAGTCGCTACTCGATCAGTTCGAGCAGCATTGCGCCGAGCTGGAACGCTCGCCGGCGGGGGGGAGCTACGGCCGACAGCGGACGCGGGCGTTTGATTTTCTGGCGACGCCGCAGGTGCGCGAAGCGCTCTCGATCGAGCGCGAGCCGGCGGCGCTCCGCGACGACTACGGGATGACGCTGTTCGGACAGGCGTGCCTGTCGGCCCGGCGGCTGCTCGAAAGCGGGGTCAAGCTGGTGACGGTCGTGTGGGACGAATACGGCCAGACCGACGAAAGCTGGGACACGCACTACGATCATCACTCGCGGATGCGAGAGTTTCTGCTGCCGGCGTTTGACCGAGCGTTCTCGACGCTGATGACCGACTTAGAGAGCCGCGGGCTGCTCGACGATACGCTGGTCTTGTGCTTGAGCGAGCACGGGCGGACGCCGCGATTTTTCGAGACGAGCGCGGGAGCGCCGGGGCGCGACCACTGGTCGCGGGCGTACAGCCAGTTGTTCGCGGGGGCGGGAGTGCCGCGCGGGCAGGTGCTTGGGGCGACCAACGAAACGGCGGGTGAAGTCCTCGACCGGCCGATCGATCCCAAGGACATTCTCTGCACGGCGTATCACCTGTTGGGAGTCGATCCAAGGCGGGAACTGATGATGGTCCCTGGGCGCCCGGTTCCACTGGTCGGCCACGGCGAGGTGGTCCGCGAGCTGTTGGGGTGATCTGCGAGGAATTCGCCCTGTTTTTTACAAGCGACAGGCGCCGCGAGGCGTTATACTAATCGGATCAACTTCGATGACAATCGAGGGGCGGATCAATCACATCCTCCGCTCAGAATCCGGGCGCTCCAATCGTCCGGCCGCAATTCGAATGATGCGTGATGGCATGACAGTCAATTCGCACTGGGTCGCATTCTTTCCGTTGGCGCTGGTGTTCGCTGCGCCGCTAACGGCGTTTGGCGAACCGTCCCCGAGCGATTCCGCGAAGCTGGAATTCTTCGAGAAGCGGATCCGGCCGCTTTTGGTCACCAACTGCTACAACTGCCATTCGGCCAACACGAATTCCAAAGGGGGCTTGCGGGTCGACGATCGCAACGGGCTGCTCAATGGCGGAAGCGAAGGGCCGGCGATCGTCCCAGGCGAGCCGGAGAAGAGTCGGCTGATCCGCGCGGTCCGGCAGACCGATCTCGACCTGAAGATGCCCCCCGACAAACAGCTTTCGGCGGAGGAGATTGCCGACCTTGCGAAATGGATCGCCGATGGGGCGGTGTGGCCCGAGGCGCGGCTGCCGTTCGACCTCGATCAGCCCAATCCCCAATACGAAGCCCTGCGCAAAGAGCACTGGGCGTGGCAACCGCTCAAATTGGTCGAAGCGCCACAAATCGCCGATGCAGTGTGGGGACGAACCGAGATCGATCGATTCCTCCGCGCTCGCCTGGACGAACGGGGACTGGCGCCGGTCGCCGACGCCGACAAGCGGACGCTGATCCGCCGCGTGACGTTCGATCTGATGGGCCTTCCACCGACGCCGGCGGAGATCAGCGCCTTCATCGCCGACGAGTCGACCGATGCGTTCGAGAAAGTGGTCGACCGGCTGCTGGCGTCGAAGGCGTTCGGCGAGCGATGGGGACGGCACTGGCTCGACGTCGCCCGCTACGCCGAGTCGACCGGCTCGGCGCGAAATCTGCCCTATCCGCATGCCTGGCGCTACCGCGACTACGTGATCGACGCCTTCAACAGCGACAAGCCGTACGATCAGTTTCTGCGCGAGCAGATCGCCGGCGATCTGCTGCCGGCCAGTTCGGCCCGCGAGAAGGTCGAGCAGTTGGTCGCCACCGGCTTTCTCGCGCTGGGGGTCAAGGATGTCAATCAGCGGTTCAAAGTCCGCTACGTGATGGACAACGTTGACGAGCAGATCGACACCGTCACGCGGTCGGTCCTCGCACTCACGGCCAGTTGCGCGCGGTGCCACGACCACAAATTCGATCCGATCCCGACGACAGACTACTACGCGCTGGCGGGAATCTTCCGCAGCAGCGACCTGTGCGCCGGCCTGCGAAACAAGATGGGGGGCGGGGGACTCGACTATTACGACACCGAAATGCTGCTGCCGATCGGCGTCGAGCAGAAGCTCGATCCCGAAACATCGGCCAAGCGAGAACAGTTGAAGAAGGACCTCGCCGTGGCCCGCGCCGAATTCCAGGCGCTGCGCAACAACCCCGAAGGGGATGTCAAGGCGCCCGATGGACGCCCCAAGCGGGCCGTCGCCCGGCAAAAGATGACGGCCGTCCAGGCGCAACTGGTCGCGCTCAACGATCCGGCGGTGAACGGGGAAGTCGCGCTGGGAGTCCGCGATTCGAAAGCGGTCGCTGACACCGAAATCCGTATTCGCGGCGAGGCCGAAAAGCTGGGGCCGCTCGTCGCGCGCGGCTTTCTCGGCGTGCTGCAATGGCCCGATCAGCCGAAGGTGAATCCGAAGCAGAGCGGCCGGCTCGAGCTGGCCGAATGGCTCACGAGCGATCGGAACCCGCTCAGCTCGCGCGTCTTTGTCAATCGCGTCTGGCAGCATCTCTTCGGGACCGGGCTGGTCTCGACGGTCGACAATTTTGGCGTCAACGGCGATGTTCCCTCGAATCCCGAATTGCTCGACTATCTGGCGGCTCGTTTCGTCCAGGGGGGCTGGTCGGTCAAGAAGCTCGTGCGGCAGATCGTGCTGACGAAGGCCTATCGGTTGAGCGCCGACTCCGCGCCCGCGAACGTCGCCATCGATCCGGCGAATCGTCTCGTCTGGCGCCATACTCCGCGTCGGCTCGCTGCCGAAGAAATCCGCGACGCGATGCTCGCGGCCTCGGGCCGGCTCGATCTGGTCCCGCCCGCTGCGTCGCCCGCAAAAGACCTCAAGGTGATCGAGCTGCGAAACAACGGCCCCGACGCGAAGCGGCTCGCGGATGGCGTGCGCACCGACCGGCATCGCAGCGTCTATCTGCCGCTGCCGCGGGGACTGACGCCGATCGCGCTGGAAGTGTTCGACTTTGCCGAGCAGGGGATGGTGACCGGCAGCCGCGATGCGACGACGGTGGCGCCGC
>JAGVKR010000002.1 GCA_020050375.1 Planctomycetales bacterium | reverse complement strand
TGGCGACGACCAGCAGCGTGCCGGTCGTCACGCCCAGGCTCGGACGCGAATGCTCTTCACCCGTCGATGACGATCCGTCGCTCATACGTGTGTCCGAATGCTTGACGGATTCGAAACGGGCTGGTCGGATTGCGGCTGATGCTCGGCTGCGCCTCACCGCGAAACGGGCACGACTTCAGCGGAGCTTCGTGACCTTTGCGCCGGGATAATAGTATTGCAGGATTTGATCGCAGTTTTTTCCGGCGATCGCAAGGCCCCGCGCGCCCCACTGGCAGAGCCCGACCCCGTGGCCGTGGCCGCGGCCGGAGATCAAAAACGTCTTGCCTTTGTCTTCGACCGTGAAGCGGGAACTGTACAGGCCGCGGGCGACGAGTGCCTGCCGCAGCTCGGCTCCCGTAACCCGCACCGTTTGTCTCTCGGCCCGCAGGTCGAATTCGGGAAGCGCGTCTTTCCCTTTCGCCCGCACCACCGAGACCGAATTCAACGGTCCCGGCTGGTTTCCATCGCGGCGCAGCAGCGGGTCGAGATCGGCCTGGAGATCGCGCTTCGAGATGTTGGCCGTCCAGCGGTAGAGCCGGGCGTCTTTGCACCAGTTGCACGGGACCGGTTGCAACGGCGGGGCCGAATCGGAAAAGACATCCGTCCCACGGACCGTCATGCCTCCGCAGACGGCGCAGTAATAAGTGCAGAACACCTCTCCCCGGTAGGTGCAGATGCGGCCGTCGGTTGCCGCGGAAATCCGCCGGCTGGCGGCGCTTTCGCCCGCCAGAAGTCGGCCGTCGGTCGCGCGGTATTGAAAGCCCAGGTATTTCTGGCTGCGGGTCGAGGCGTACAGATCGAGCACAGCGTTGGGACCGGCAAGCTTCATCTGATAGACGG
Source organism: Planctomycetales bacterium (assembly GCA_020050375.1). Taxonomy (GTDB): domain Bacteria; phylum Planctomycetota; class Planctomycetia; order Planctomycetales; family Planctomycetaceae; genus SIAF01. Next base: position 3,878 of record JAGVKR010000002.1, on the reverse strand, counting down.
CGTACGTCCGCGCTACGATCGCCTGGGCCTGGCGCGCTTCGTCCGGAAAGTCGGCCGGCATCTCGCTGTCGACGACGCTGGCGATGTAATCTTCGAGGGGCAGAACATTGACCGCCAGCACGAGTCCGCCGGGCTGCCGAAACAATCGCACGCGCCCGCGGTACTGATGCCCGTCGACCCAGACCGCGGGGGAGTCCGTCGGAATGATCTCCACCCGTGTTGCCGCCAGCTCACGTTTGCCGAGTTTGATTCCCTTGGCCGTCGCGGTGACGTTCGTCGACGCCAGCTTCGATCCCTCGAACAGCAGCTTGTCGCTGCCGACCGGGCGGATGCGAAATGGGCCGGAGATTTCGATCGACACCGTTCGCGCCGGTTCGGGCATCACGCCGACACGGATCGTGCGCTGCGTGGCCTGCGCGGGGGACTTGACCGCGAGCGGGAGCGGCGCGACGTCGGTTGTCGTGAAGCGCCAAGCCCCCACCAGCAGGCCCGTGCATGCCACGAGCGACAGAACGGGAACCTGCTTTCTGATGATGTCGATGCTTCCGTGCATAGTTCGCACAGTCTACAGATCGGGCGTGGATTGGCAAACGCGGCTTATCGCAGCGTTCACGTTTTTCGACGTTTCTCTGCAGTTGACTGCAATGCTATCGAAACGCAGGAGAAGCTAATCGGGCTGAATGTGAGTCGCCCTGCTCTTTCCGAGAAGGGCGTCGACACGACGTCAATGAAGAATGCTTCTTCGTGCCAGCAAACCGCCGGAGCACTGTCCGGGCAAGGATGAAGCAACGCTTCCGTTTCGCCGGGGGCGACGAATAGCGTGTCAAAGAGAAGCGAGGGAAACCAGCGGAAAACCGGGGAGTGCTTTTAAGAGCTTGTCGTCGGCCGTTACGAGCCTGCAGCCCTCGCGTTCTGCCAGTGCCACATACGTCGCATCGTAGACTGATGCTCGACACTGTGAAGCGATCTCGAAGGCCCGAGGGAACAAAGACGTGGACGGAAAGATAATTGGCAGGTTCCCCATGAGTCCGGCGAAAAAAATCGGGAGATCGTCTGCCGTAATTCTTCCAGAGCGTGTGGCCATCACGATCGTGTTACCCGCTTCGAGCAGGAACAAGTCAGGCGACAAAAGCTCATGCACGCCCATCCGAAAGTCGGCAAAGAGCTGCGATGCTTTCGCCGAGTCGTGCTCTGGCAGGATTGCCTTCAGGCCGACGTTCGCGTCAATGACCAGCTTCACGGGATTCGCGAATGTAGGGAACGCTGATGTCCAGAAGTCCGTGCGTCGCGATAATCCTCTTGCGGGCCTCGTCTACCCGCTCTTCGATTCTCCGTGCGAGCTCGGGATCGATCGGGCGTCCGCCGAGGACAGCCTCAGAGACGGCGCGCATGTCGTCGATCGCGGTGGGGATGGTGTCAGTGCTCATAACGGAATTGTCGGAAGTGAATCCAATTCCGTCAACAGGAAAGCGCGTCAGTCGTTCCTCAGTCGCAACCCCAGGTCGGTCAGTTTGCTGCGGACTTCGTTGAGCGACGTCACGCCGAAGTTCTTGCTTTCGAGCAATTCATCGGGCGTTCGCATGAGCAACTCGCCGAGCGTGGCGATCCCCAGGCGCGACATGCATTTCCGGGCCCGGACCGACAGATTCAGCTCGGCGACCGGACGGTTCATCAGCGCCTGCTGCTGCGGGCTCAACGTTTCGGCGTAGCCGAAGTCGCGCGGCTTTTCTTTGGCGACGAACTGGCCCAGGCCGAGCCCCTTCGACTCCATCATCTCCTTGATTTCTCGGAGCGACGTCTCGCCGAAGTTCTTGCCGCCGAGCAGATCCTGCTCGGAGAGCCGCGTCAGATCGCCGAGGTTGCGGACCCCCATCTTCTGCAGGCAGTTCCGGCTGCGGACCGACAGCTCGAAGTCGGTCACCGGGATCTCGAGCACCTGCTTGAGCCGCGCCTGAGTGCGGAGCGTCTCTTCGTCGTAGTACATGTCGTGGGCCGACTCGATGTCCTTCAAATACAACAGAGCCCGCTGGTGAGTCGGAAAATTGTCGAGAATGCGCTTGAAGCAGAACGCAGCGGCCTGGTAGTTCTCGGCGTCTTCGTAGAGCAGGCCGAGGTTGATGACGGCCCCAACGTGCAGCGGCGGCTTGGCCAGCGCCCGCTCGTAGAGCCGAATCGCGTCGTCGTCATTCCCGCGCGAGGCGTTGATTCCCGCGAGCCAGAACAGGGCCCGCTGATGGCTCGGGTTCATATCGACGGCGCGCTCGAAATATTCGACCGCCCCATAGGTGTCGCCCCGATCGGCGAGGATGCACCCCATCTGGTAGCAGTATTCCGATCGCGTCCCGCCGCCGGAAGCCGCCGCCGTCTTAAGCAATTCTTCGGCCTGGTCGAGGTCTCCCACCGCGCGGACGGCGCCGGCCCGTGCCAGCAGACACTGCACCGAATCGTAACCGTGCTTGCTCGCCTGCTCGAAGGTCTTGGCGGCATCCAGAAAGCGCCCGGCCGACAATTGCACCTGGCCGCGAAAATAGTCGGAAACGCCGTCCCCCGCGCACCGGGCCAGCAGGCCTTCCGCCACGTCGTGCTGCCCGAGCAAATGGAACGTCACACCGGCGCGAAGCAACTGGGCTTTGGATTTGTCCCCCCCGTCGATCGCCTCCTGCATGCGGTTGGCTTCCTGCCGCAGTTCGGTCGTTTGACCGTACGCCAGGGCTTCTTCGAGCTTGCTGACTTCTTCGGCTCCGAAAGTCCCCGATCCGGACAACAACTCGTGAACGTTGATCGGCTCTTTGGCAGTCGCAATCACTGTGACGAATCCTCCCAGGGACAGCCGCCCGTTACCCGGCGGCGCGGTGTATGACACGAATCAACCAAGTCTGATCGACAACACGCGGCCGCCGACGCGTACCCGAACGCTTAGCGGCGTGAAACCAGCGGAAATCCCGGCGGCGTGCCCCCTCGGCAAGCCTCGGAACACCGCGCGTTCCCTCCATCGATCCGGCCCGTTTCCGAGACGAGCTTCTGAACCGCACAAGTATACAGATGTCGCCAGCCCATGCAAGTCGCGAGAGCTGGAGGTGTGGAACGGCGGGGATACTGAGGATGGAGGATCGAAGATCGAGGATAGAGAAGGAGGCGACAAGTCAGAACGGCCGCCGCTCGCACTCTCTCAAGTCTCCGTTTCTCGATCTTCTATCTTCGCTCCTCCATCCTCTATCCACGACCGCCAGCGGCACGAAACCTCCCTTGCAATTCCCCCCCCGCCCTGCCATAACAAGCCCATCGGCCCACGGGCCGACCAATCGCGGGACGTGGCGCAGCCTGGCTAGCGCGCTTGCTTGGGGTGCAAGAGGTCGTGGGTTCAAATCCCGCCGTCCCGACTTTTTTCAGAAACAAGCCCTTCGGCGAGAACGTCGAAGGGCTTTCTCATTTCAGCAACGAGAGTTGCGCCGTCGAGCGAGCAGTTCAAACACACGATTTCGAGGATTCGACGCTTTGCGTCGTAATCTGCGGTAAGCCACTGCTGGCGAAGCGTTTGCGAAAGTTCAAACACTTTCGACGCCAACTCGGCGTTTTCGTCGTGTGAGCGGTCGAGGGCATCAAGCTGGAGCTTGATCGAGGCGAGCCGGTCGCGGATTTCCATGCCCTTGCGTGCGAAGGTCTCCTGGTCAACGTCGTCGGCAAGCCTCAGGTTGAGCAGGCGGTCCTGTTGCTGCACCAGCAGCGTTTCCTGACGCTGGAGTTCCGCCCGTTGCGACAGCGACTCCGCCTGTGCGTCGCGCGTCTGCGAGGCGAGCACGGTGCGGAACCAGTCTCGAACAGATTCGTCTTCGATCCGCATGCGGTCGAAGATGGCCAGCACCTGGCGGTCGAGATCA
>JAGVKR010000178.1 GCA_020050375.1 Planctomycetales bacterium | reverse complement strand
CTGCTCCCTGTGGACGTGCGCCTTGCCGACGGGCGCCATCCGACGGGCGAAATCATGTACTCCGTCAACAAGACCAAGACCGGCTGGCTCGTCTCACTCTACAATCATCGCGGCATCGACAAGACCCAGAATGGCATCGCCCGCGTCGATCGGAAGGCGTTTGTCGATGTCGCCATTCGGACGCCCAGAAAATGGGCCAGCGTTCGTGAGATGACAGACCCCCGTGATCTGGCGGTGAACAAGAAAGGCGAAATCGTCCTGCGCGTGCCGGCGGGCGATCTGCGCGTGGTGGCGCTGAGCACAAAATAGCCGCGTTATTCCGACGCCCCCGCGTTGTGCTCTTCCGGCAGCGGCGTGGCGCCCGGTGGCGGCTTGCCCTTGCCCGCCTGGATGTACTCAGCCCGGCGGCGGCCATATTCCTCCGGCGTGAGTATTTCCAGATCCGCTTCCGCCTGCGCATGGATCTGCTTGAGGAACGGGATGCACCACCCGCACCCTGTCCCCGCGCCGCCGCATTCCGAAAGCTGGCTTGCCACCTTCGGCTTGCTCTGCCGTACGAAGTTCACCAGCTTGCGGCGTGTGACATGGAAGCAATAACAGATTTTGGCGTCGAGCTCCATCGTCTGGCCTCGCGGCGGTCGTTGCGTTTTCTTGCTCCCACCAGCATACCTGATCGTACCGAAAAAATCCCTTCGACTTGGCCGACGCCCATTCAGGCATCGCTTTTTCCGCGGGTTTGGTTACAATCCGTTCTTCATGGACACCCTCCGACATGGACCCAACCGTCGAGGCAAACATGCTCAGCACGATGCAGGATTCCTATCCGCTCAACCTTCGCGCGATCTTCGAGCACGGCGAACGCGTCGCCGCGGATAGCGCCGTTGTTACCTTCGATGGCACATGCACGCGCCGGGCGACCTTTGCGCAAGTCGCGCAACGCGCGCGCCGGCTGGCCGCAGCATTGGTGCGGCTCGGTATCCAGCCGGGCGACCGCGTCGGCACGTTCCTGTGGAATTGCCAGGAACACCTCGAAGCCTATTTCGCCGTGCCGTGCATCGGGGCCGTGCTGCACACGCTCAACCTTCGGCTCTTTCCCGAGCAGATCGCCTACATCGTCAACCATGCCGAGAACCGCGCGATCATCGTGGATGAATCGCTCGTCCCCTTGCTGACGGGAATCCTTCCCAGGCTGACAACCGTCCAGCATTTCATCGTCGTCGGCGCTCCGGCCGCGTTTCCGGGTCGCGCTCACGGCTACGAGGATTTGCTGATGCGTGAAACCTCGGATTCCTCTCTGCCCGACCTTGATGAACGTTCCGCCGCGGCGATGTGCTACACGAGTGGGACAACCGGAAACCCCAAGGGGGTCGTGTACAGCCATCGCTCGATCTGCCTGCATTCGATGGCGGTGGCGTCGGCGTCGGCGTTCGATCTGTCGTGGCGCGATCGGGCGCTGGTCATCCCGTCGATGTTTCACGCGAACGCGTGGGGGATTCCGCACGTCGGCTGGTGGGTCGGCGCCGACCTGATCTTTCCGGGACGTTTCGTGCAGGCCGAGCCGTTGAGCCGGCTGATCGCCCAGGAAAAACCGACCTTCGCCGGCGCGGTGCCGACGATCTGGAACGACCTGGTGCGTTTTGCCGAGGCGAACCCCGTCGATCTATCGTCCCTGCGCTTGGCGATCAGCGGCGGGTCAGCGGTGCCGCGCAGCCTGATCGAGCGAATGGACAGACAAGGCGTGCGTCTGGTGCAGATCTGGGGCATGACGGAGACCGGCCCGTTGGCGGCATTGTCCCATCCGCCCTTCGCTCACGCTTCAGGCTCGGAAGAGGACGTTGCCTGGCGCACCAAGACGGGCCGGGTGCTACATGGCATCGACCTGCGCATCACCGATGGCGAGACCATTCTGCCCTGGGACGGCGAGGCGATCGGCGAGATCGAGGTGCGCGGCCCCTGGGTCACGGGCAGCTACTACAAGGATCCCGCCCCCGAAAAATTCCACGACGGCTGGCTCCGCACCGGCGATGTCGGCACCGTCGATCCCCACGGCTACATCCAGATCACCGATCGCGCCAAGGATGTCATCAAGTCCGGCGGCGAGTGGGTCTCGTCGGTCGAACTGGAGAATCACCTGATGGCCCACCCCGACGTGATCGAGGCCGCCGTCATCGCCGTCCCCGACGATCGCTGGGACGAGCGCCCGCTGGCCTGCGTGGTGCTGAAGGCAGGCTCGACGACGACGTTTGCCGACCTGGGCGTTTTTCTTTCCAGCCGCGTCGTGCGCTGGTGGCTCCCGGAACGCTGGGCGATCATCGAAGAGGTGCCGAAAACCAGCGTCGGCAAGTTCGATAAAAAGGTTTTGCGGCAACGCTATGCCGAAGGGGCCTTGACGGTTGAAAAAAATCCTCATTGACGAGCCGCGACCGTCAGGGAGCGGTGGGCTCGATATCGGAATTCGAACCGAACAACCGCGTAACGGAGAACCGAGAACGGAGAATGATCAGACCGATCGCGCTGATTTCTTCATTCTCGGTTCTCGGTTCCTCTTTACCCGGTTGCGGGGAACTGACAAGAACCTCCGCCCCTGGGAAAAACGTCAAAGGGAGCGCGCGACGACTTTCTTGAGCGCACCTGGCGGAACCTGCCCGGTCAGGACAAAGTCAAAGGTGATGCGAAATGCCTCGCCCGGGACGCCCGAGACTTCGCCCTGAAGCCGATGGTCGTGGATGCGGTTGGCGTTGATCGCCACGTTGTCAGTATCGAATAGCAAGTGCCGCAGCCGGCGATTTTTCGGGGCGATATTCCATTGCAGCGTATCGAGATCGTAGCCGGAGACCTCGGTGTCAAATTCGAGCACGTAGGTAATCCTCCCAAGCGTGACGCGACTCCCGTCGGGCAGAGTTTGCTCTAGCATTTCCAGGGAGAAGGTCTTGCGTTTCAAACCCCAGGTCTCGAAATAGGAAAAGTCTTTCTGAATCCCGTCGGACTTCGTCGGCCCCTGCGCGCCGGCCTGCTGGGCTGGCGCCGCTTTGGTGAGGACGCAAACGAAAAAGACGGCTATGAGTGTTGGACGCATGGCAAGCGACTCCCTCTGCGGTGTTGGTCGATAGGGAAATCCTACCTCCCAACCCGGTCAGGAGCGCGGGAAACTGACGGTGATTGAAAAGACGTTCCCGTGGGCGGCCTGGCACATCCGTTCGAGCCGCGAAAGTTGCCGTGGTTTGCCTCGCCGGGCGGTTCCGCTTTGGCATTGCGATCATGCCTGGACGTTGACGCATTCCATTTTGCGATCGACGCGTTTGAGGAGGCCGGCGAGGACGCGCTGCGGACCCAGCTCATAGAATTTTTCGACCCCGGCCGCCAGCAGGCCGCGCAGGGTTGTTTCCCATTGCACCGGTTGCAGCACCTGGCGCACCAGCAACGCGCGAATCTCCTCGGGCGCCGTGTGTGGCCTGGCATCGACGTTGGACCAGACCGGGATTTTTGCTGGCTGAAGGTCGGTCTGTTCAAGCGCGGCGGCGAGCGTTTCATCCGCGGGTTTCATGATGTCGGTGTGGAACGCGCCGGCGACGGCCAGGCGAATCGTCTTCGCGCCAGCCTCGGCAGCCAGCTTTTCGATTTCATCACAGGCTGCCTTCGTTCCCGACACAACCGTATTGCCGGGGCAAAGCAGATTGGCGATTTGCATGGTGCCGACGGTGCGAGCCCTGGCGCATAGTTCTTCCACTTTATCGATCGTCAGGAGCAGCACGCTGACCATGCCGCTGGGCGT
>JAGVKR010000702.1 GCA_020050375.1 Planctomycetales bacterium | reverse complement strand
CAGGTCGGCTGCGTCGGCGCGCGGGGCCGGGCAGGGTTTCTGTTGTCGGCGTTCGCAGGGATGAAGGACGTCGACGTGGTGGCGATCGCCGACGTCGACTCGCGCAATTTGCCGGCGGGCATCGAGGCGGTCGAAAAGCTGCAGGGACGCCGTCCGCGCGTGGAGGGAGATTTTCGCCGGCTCGTTGACGACCCAAAAATCGACGTCCTGGTGGTCGGGACTCCCGACCACTGGCATGCGATTCCGACGATCATGGCCTGCCAGAACGGCAAGGATGTCTACGTCGAAAAACCCGACGGGCATAACATCGTTGAAGGCCAGCGGATGGTGGCCGCGCAGCGCAAGCATGCGCGGATCGTACAGATGGGGACGCAAGCCCGCAGTGGCGCGCACTTTTTATCGGCGATGGAATTCATTCGGAGCGGCAAGCTGGGCACGTGCCTGGTCGCCAAGGCGTGGGAAAGCTCGAAGCAGGGCTCGATCGGACGTCCGCCCGACAGCGATCCGCCGGAAGGGGTGGATTACGATTTCTGGCTCGGGCCATCTCCCAAGCGGCCGTTCAATATCCGTCGCTTCCATAGCAATTGGCGCTGGTTTTTCGATCTGGGGACAGGCGATCTGGGGAACGACGGCGTCCACCGGCTCGACTTCGCGCGCTGGGCGCTCAGCACGGCGGTCGAAGCCCAGGGAGGTCAGCCGCTGGGAATGCCGGCGAAGATCACGGCGACCGGCGGCAAATGGTATTTCGACGACATGCAGGAATGGCCAGACACGTTGCAGGTGACCTACGAATTCGGCGGTAAGCCCGGCCGGATTCTCACCTACGAAATGCGCGTCTGGAGCCCGTACCGGATGCACGGCGAAGAAGAAGGGGCCGTTGTCTACGGTGACAAAGGGTATATTGTGCTCGGGAATTCACGGTGGCGCGCTTACGATCCGCAGGACAAGGTGCTCGCTGAAGGAAGCGGCGTCAACGATGGCAAGGTGCACATCGAGAACTTCCTTGAATGCGTGAAGTCGCGGAAGAAACCGAACGCCGACCTGGAGACGGTCGGCCATCCATCGTCGATTCTTTGTCATGCGGCGAACGTCGCCTGGCGCACCGGAAGAACCTTGCAGTTTGACCCGGTGACCGAATTGTTCATCGGCGATGCGGATGCCAACGCGATGCGCACGCGCTCCGAATATCGCAAGCCCTGGGCGTTGCCGGAGGTGTGAGCCGCATGAACGCCTGGAAGCGACATGCATGGCCCTGCCAGTCGGTGAAGCTCGAAGGCCGAAAGACAAATGTCTAAGGAAAGACAAAATTCAAAAACTCAAAACAAGGGCCGGCACATTTTTCGTGCTTTGGTTTTCGGATTTCATTAGACATTTGTCTTTCGACATTCGGGCTTCATTACGTCGTTATTTCTGCGCCAACTGTCTCAAAACGTAATGCAGGATTCCGCCGTGGCGGTAGTAGTCGACTTCGACCGGCGTGTCGATGCGGCAGGTGGTGGTGAAGCTGACTTTCGTTCCGTCGGCCTTTGTCGCCGTAACGGAGATATCCTGCAGCGGTTTGACGTCGGCTTTCAGATCGAAGTCGAAGACTTCCGTCCCGTCGAGGCCGAGCGAATCGCGACTTTGCCCCTTCTTGAACTCCAGCGGAAGGACGCCCATCCCGACAAGGTTCGAGCGGTGAATGCGCTCGTAAGAGACGGCGATGACGGCCCGCACGCCGAGCAGGAACGTCCCTTTCGCGGCCCAGTCGCGCGATGAACCGGTGCCGTATTCGGCCCCGGCCAGGACAACGAGCGGAACGCCCGCTGCCTTGTACTTGATCGAAGCGTCGTAGATCGACAGCACCGTGCCGGCATCTTTGCCGGGGAGCAGGAAGCGCGTCACCCCTCCTTCTGTGCCGGGAGCCAGCAGGTTCTTGAGGCGGATGTTGGCGAACGTGCCGCGGGTCATCACGCGGTCGTTGCCGCGCCGAGCCCCATAGCTGTTGAACTCGCTGACCGGAACGCCGAGCGACTGGAGGTAAAGGCCGGCCGGCGAATCGGGCTTGATCGAGCCGGCGGGGCTGATGTGGTCGGTGGTCACCGAGTCGCCGACCGAGGCGAGGACGCGCGCTCCGCAAATCGCCTGAACCGGCGCGGGTTGACCTGGCATGTCGACAAAGAACGGCGGCTGCTGAACGTAAGTGCTCTTTTCGTCCCATTGGTAGAGATCACCCGCGCTGCTGGGGATCGCCTGCCATTCCGGCGGGCCGAGCGTGGCCTTGGCGTATTCGTTCGTGAACGTTGCGGGGCTCATCGAAGTGGCAATCACGTCGGCGACCTCTTTCTGGGTCGGCCAGATGTCTTTGAGAAAGACATCTTTGCCCGCCCGATCTTTGCCGAGCGGTTCGGTCGCCAAGTCGATGTCGGTCGTGCCGGCGATCGCATACGCCACCACGAGCGGCGGGCTCGCAAGGTAGTTCGCCTTCACCTGCGGATTGATTCGTCCTTCGAAGTTGCGATTGCCCGAGAGAACCGCCGAGACGACGAGGTTCCCTTTCTTGACTGCTTCCGACACCGGCTCGGGAAGGGGGCCGCTGTTGCCGATGCAGGTCGTGCAGCCGTAGCCGACCGTATTGAAACCGATCGCATCGAGCGCTTTGTCGAGCCCCGACTTGTCGAGATAGTCGGTGACAACGCGGCTCCCGGGAGCGAGGCTCGTTTTGACCCACGGTTTGCGCGTGAGCCCTTTCGCGGCCGCCTTCTGCGCGACCAGCCCCGCGCCGATCATCACCGACGGGTTGCTGGTATTGGTGCAGCTCGTGATGGCGGCGATGACGACGGCGCCGTCGGTGATCTGCGATGAACTACCGTTTGTCTTGACGTCGACGACGGGAGACGGCTCGGTCCTGCCGAACGTCGTCGAGAGCTGCTTGTGCCAGTCGGATTTCATTTGCGACAGCAGCACTCGATCCTGCGGACGTTTCGGGCCGGCCATCGAGGGAACGACGGTGCCGAGATTGAGCTCGAGCGAGCTGGTGAAGTTCGGTTCGGGGGAAGCGGAGGTGCGGAACAATCCCTGTTCTTTGTAGTAGCGCTCGACGAGATCAATTTCCGCGGGCGTGCGGCCGGTCCGTTCGAGATACCGCAACGTTTCGGCGTCGACCGGGAAAAAGCCCATCGTGGCGCCGTACTCGGGGGCCATGTTCGCCAGAGTGGCGCGATCGGGAAGGCTCATCGCATCCAGCCCCGGACCGTAGAATTCGACGAACTTGCTGACGACGCCATGCTTGCGGAGCATCTGTGTGACCGTCAGCACCAGATCGGTGGCGGTCGCTCCTTCGGGCAATTGGCCGGAGAGCTTGAAGCCGACGACCTCGGGGAGCAGCATGTAAATCGGCTGGCCGAGCATCACGGCCTCGGCTTCGATTCCACCGACTCCCCAGCCGACGACCCCCAGGCCGTTGATCATCGTGGTATGGCTGTCGGTGCCGACCAGGCTGTCGGGAAAAGCAACGCCGTCGCGCGTCAGGACGACCTTCGCGAGATACTCGAGATTGACCTGGTGGACGATGCCCGTTGCGGGGGGGACAACACGGAAGTTATTGAACGCTTTCTGCCCCCACCGCAGAAACTGGTAGCGCTCGAGATTGCGCTCGAATTCGATTTGGACGTTCTGGGCCAGCGATTGGGGCGTTCCGAAGAAGTCGACCTGCACCGAGTGGTCGATGACGAGGTCACAGGGAACAAGCGGATTGATCTTCTTCGGATTCCCCCCCATGCGGACCATGGCGCTGCGGAGCGCTGCCAGATCGACGACGGCGGGAACGCCGGTAAAATCCTGGAGGACAACCCGCCCAGGCATGAAAGGGATTTCCACCTGTTGAGGCGCCGCCGCGTTCCAATTGGCCAGATCGGCAATGTGGCTCTCGTTGACGATGAAGTTATCGAACTTCCGCAGACAGGCTTCGAGCAGCACCCGAATCGAAAAGGGGAGTTTGTCGATCGGGCCGACTTTGTCGGCCGCGAGTTGCGGAAGACTGTAGATTGTGAATTCGCCGCTCTTCGTCTTGAGCTGGCGTTCTGCGCGAAAGGGATTGCCGGCGGGCATGGAGAAGGCTCTCTGACTCGAAGTATCGACGGATGAATTGCGCTTTGTGGGGCGCTGTCGAGCTCCCTTTGCCGATGCTAACACCGTCGAAGAAAAATGAGAAGCGACCAACTTCGTGAGGCGAGGGCGTTCACGCCGGATAGGAACGGCGTTACGAATGTGTCGCGTCGATCGTGATGGACTTGCTCGCGGGGCACGAGAGCTGTGCATCACCCATTGACGCTCTCAGTCGGCGGGCTTAGACTGGCCTGCTTGACCTGCAGGAAAGCCGCTTTCGCGATTTGCCCCAGCCGAATGCGTGGGCGGCTGCCGGTGGGAGCGGATCCTTCAACTTCGACGAGGTCGTCCTATCTCACGTATCTTTGGAACCACTGGTCCGGCCTGGCCTCGTCTCGGTCGGTTCGTCTATCACCTGACGCGGCCGCTGTACCGGGCCCGCTTCGCCGCGAAACAGGTGCATGCGCCTGACAGCGACTACGCGCAACGTCAGAGCGAAGCGCTACGCGAGAAGCTGGCGCGCGGCGAAACCGCCTGGCTCGTGGGGCTCGGCCCTTCGGGGCACAATGCCGGAGTGGCCTTGGTCGAAGCGTCCGCAGCGCGGGGGCTGCGACTGATCTCGAACGACGAGGAAGAGCGTTTCACCGGTGTCAAGCACGATGCCAGCTTTCCCGTGAATGCGATCAGTGTCCTGCGGAAGCGGCTCGATGAGCGCGGGCTGTCGTATCGCGACATCCACGCGGTCGCGGCCAGTTGGGATTATACGTCGCTCTCCCCGGTTGCCCTTCGCGCCGTCGTCGAGCATTTTCCGGCCAGCCTCCCGCTGGTCCATCCATCGTGCATGCCGAAATGGGACTTTCACGGCAGCGGCGACGTGGTTCGATCCGCGCCGGGGCGATTGGCGGAACTGCTCGGGGCGCCTGCTCCGATACCGATCATCTGCCAGCACCACCACGACAATCATGCCGCGGCATCGTATGCGCTGTCCCCCTTCGGCCGAGGCTCGAAGCCGGTCCTGGTGACGGTCCTCGACGGGTTCGGCGACGAAGGCGCGATGTCGCTGTATCTGGCGAAAGACGGCCAATTGCAATGTCTGCGGAAGAACTTCAGCTTTTTCGATTCGCTGGGCGTTTTCTACTCGGTGATCAGCTCGACGCAGGGAGGCTGGACGACGTTGAGCAGCGAGGGGCGCTACATGGGCGCTGCGGCGTGGGGAGACGGCGATCGGCTGACGAACCGATACTACCGCGGTCTTCGCGAGGCCTTTCATTTTGCTCCCCAGGGAGAAGTGCTGGTCAATCGCACATTTGGCAACTGGCATCATTGGGGTGAGCGGAAGCCCTACGGCCAGCCCATGAAGGACCTGCTCGGCGAGCCGATTCCCTCCGAGAAGATGTGGAATCCGGACGCCGTGCTGCGGGTGGACGACGTGCAGCATTCGGAAATCACGCGCGATCGATGCGACATCGCGGCGGCGACGCAGTTGGTTTTCGAAGACGCGCTGTTTCACATCGTCGATCATTTCATTCGTACGACCGGAAGCGAGCGACTCGTGCTCACCGGCGGCACGGCGCTCAATTGCCTCGCCAACATGCGGTTGGTCGAGCATTACAACCGGGCGTGGTATCAGCGTAATCTGGGGACCGAAGGGCGGCTCCAGATCTGGGTTCCGCCTGTGCCGGGTGATGCGGGCGTCACCGTCGGCGCGGCGTTTCAGTTTGCGCTGCAGGGGGGCGCCCGGCCGGGTGAGCCGATGCAGCATGCCTTTTATTGCGGGGAAGGTTACACCTCTGACGAGATCGAAACGGTGCTTCGCGCGCAAGGGGACATCGCATATCAGAATATCGGCAATCTCAACCGGCCGGGAATGCTGGGGGCGATGGCCGACCTTGCGGCATACATCGTCTCGCGCGACGGCGTGCTGGCCTTGTTTCAGGGGCCGGCCGAGACCGGTCCCAGGGCGCTGGGACATCGCTCGATTCTCGCCAATCCGTGCAATCCGCAGTCGTTGGCGACGATCAATCAGCGCGTCAAGTACCGCGAGCTTGTGCGACCGCTGGCCCCGATGGTGACGCGGGAAGCCGCCGAACAGTTGTTCGAGCTGTCGGACGGCGCTTCGGGCGACGATTACAGCGCTTACAACTATATGGTGCTCACGGCGCCGGCGCGCCCCGAGGCCTACTCACTGGTGCCAGCCGTGATCCACAAAGATGGAACCGCGCGCTTGCAGATCGTGCGGCAGGAACACGACCCGTTCACCTATGCCTATCTGCAGGCAATGGGGCGACATGTCGGCGTCGAGGCTTCGGTCAATACGTCATTCAATGTCGGCAGCCCCATCGTCCAGACGCCGGCACAGGCAGTCGTCGCCCTGCAACGGGCCAAAGCGCTCAGCGGTTTGATGATGATTTCCAACTCGGGAGACTTTTATCTGGCGTGGCATAACATCGACGTCGCGCCAAAGGATTCGGGGCGACAACTTTTGTCGTGGCTGACTGAATGGAAGAGCTGCGAGCCGGCCCGACACTCCGTGACAGTGTGAGTGCCATAGAACGAATTCACCCGCTCAGTCGGCCTGACAAAACCAGTCGTGGCGTCCCGCTGACGATTGGCGTCCTTTCGGTTTATTTTTCACGCTGCGTGATAAATCGCCGCCCGATGCGCCTTACTTGACAGTCGCCGAGCGACTCGCGTAGTATTCGATTCTCGCCTTCGACGGCTGTTTCGCGGTCGCGGTCTGTCGAGATCAACACCGGTTGTGTCCGGTAAGTTCAGGCATATCAAGCTCTTACAACAGCGGCAGGTATCATGGCGGTTCCCAAGCGCAAACAATCACATGCCCGTTCGGCCAAACGGCGCAGTCACAACGCGATCAAGCCAATTCAGCTTGTGTATTGTCCGCAGTGCGGTACGGCGGCGCCGAGTCACGTCGTTTGCCCGAATTGCGGCAATTACCAGGGCAGGACGGTCGTTGAGACCGGAGGCTGATCTTCCATGCGCATTGCATTGGATGCGATGGGCGGCGACTTTGCCCCAGGGCCCAATCTTGACGGCGCCATTCAGGCCGTCGCTCAGGATCCCGATCTGCAGATTGTGCTGGTCGGTGACGAGGCGCTCCTTGAGCAAGCGCTCGAGCAGGCCGGATACTCCGGTTCGGCGGTTGAAGTGCTCGCGTCGGACGGCGTCGCCGGCATGAACGAAAAACCGACCGAGGCCCTGCTCAAGAAGCCCAATTGCTCGATCGCCGTCTGCTGGAAGCTGATGGCGGGGAAGGAAGTCGACGCGGTCGTCAGCGCCGGAAGCACGGGGGCCGTTGTTGCGGCAGGATTGCGGACGCGTTTGTTCCTGAAGGGAGTCAAGCGCCCTGGCATCGCCGTTGTCCTTCCGACGCTCCAGGGACGATCGGTTTTGCTCGACGTTGGCGCCAACCCGGCTGCGCGTGCCGAGCATCTGCACCAATACGCCCTGATGGGGGCGATCTATTCTCGCGAGGTGCTCGGGGTCGAGCAGCCGCGGGTGGGTTTGATGAATATCGGCAGCGAGGACGGCAAAGGAAACGAGCTGGTGCGCGAGACGCACGCTCTGTTGACGAAAGGGCCGATCAAAGATCAGTACATCGGCAATGTCGAAGGGCGCGGCCTTTATCAGGGTGAGGCCGACGTGCTTGTGTGCGAAGGGTTTGTCGGCAACGTCGTGCTCAAGGTGAGCGAAGGCATGGCCGAGATGATGCTCCGCAAGGTCGCGCAAGATGTGATGGAGCAGCTCGAGCACGAACGACATGTCGCCGGGCAAGCGTTTCAGGCGTTGAGCAAACGCTATTCGTACCACGAGTCTGGGGGAGCGCCGCTGCTCGGCGTCGACGGAATCTGCATGATCTGTCATGGATCGAGCAATGCACACTCGATCTACAATGCCTTGCGTGGCGCAGTCGCGTTCAAGGATCGCCAGATCAATCCCCAGATCGTTGCCGAGCTCGCCGAGGCTCCGGCGCTGAGTTGATGAAAGGGCGACAAGTGTGGGCAAGACGGCATTTTTGTTTCCCGGTCAGGGATCGCAGTTTGTCGGCATGGGGCGGCTCGTCGCCGACAAATGTCCGGCGGCCTGCGCGATCTATGAACAGGCGGCGACGATTCTCGGTTTCGATCTCGCCCGACTTTGCTTCGAAGGGCCGGCTGCGGAGCTCGACAAAACCGACGTAAGTCAGCCGGCGATCTATGTCACCAGTCTCGCCGCGCTCGAGTTGCTGCGGTCAGAATCGCCCGATGTGGTGGCCGCCTGCGACATGGCCGCCGGACTCAGCTTAGGGGAATACACGGCCCTGGTCTTCGCGGGGGTCATGTCGTTCGAAGACGGCTTGCGCGTCGTGCGACGTCGGGGCGAGGCGATGCAGGCGGCCGCCGAGGCGACCCCGTCCGGCATGGTCAGCATTTTGATGCTCGATCGCGACAAAGTGGCGGCGATTTGCGCCGAGGCGCAATCCGCCGGCATGTTGCAGATCGCCAATTATCTTTGCCCCGGAAACATCGTGCTTTCCGGGGCAAAACCCGCCTGTTTGCGTGCCGGCGAGCTGGCCGAGCAGGCGGGGGGCAAGGTCGTTCATCTGACAGTCGCAGGGGCGTTTCATACGGCGATCATGAAGCCAGCCGATGCGCGCCTGGCCGAGGCGCTGGCGGGCGTGAAGCTGCAAGCGCCGCGAATCCCCGTCTATTCGAACGTGGATGCTCAGCCGCACAGCAACCCGCAGGAAATCGGCGCGCTTCTGGTGCGACAGGTGCTCAACCCGGTGTTGTGGGAGGACTCGATGCGAAACCTACTGGCGGCGGGAGCCGACCGGTGCTATGAGATTGGTCCGGGAAAAGTGCTCCGCGGACTGCTGAAACGAGTCGATCGAAAAGTGGAATGTCAGTCGGTGGGCGAAGCCTGACTATTGCGACGGCGATTCCGATCGACGATCCTGTTGTCATTGATGGGAATCGGCCCCGGAAATCTTCTGTGGGGGCCGACTTGCGGTTTACACACGGAACGAAACGCGATATATGTTTGCCGAGGCTCGACAGGGCGGCCTAGTCATCGTAAGAACCGGAGGGAACTGGCGTGTCTGTAGAAGAAAAAGTCATCGGAATCGTCAGTGAGCAACTGCAGATTCCCAAAGAAGAAGTGAGTCGCGAAAAGTCCTTTGTGGACGACCTCAAGGCCGACTCGCTCGATGTCGTCGAACTGGTGATGGAATTCGAAGATGTGTTCAAGATCACCATTCCCGACGAAGACTACGAGAAGATCAAGACGGTGGGCGATGCCGTCAAGTACATCGAGGAGAAGCAGTAACGCATGTCCAGGCGCGTTGTCGTCACCGGGATGTCGGTTGTCACCGCGCTGGGCTGTGAAACGCCCGAGTTCTGGGACAAACTCTGCGCCGGCAAAAGCGGCGTGAGCCATCTCGAGCGATTCGACTGCTCCGAATTCAAAGTTCACTTCGGCGGTGAGCTCAAGGATTTCGACCCTTGCGATTGCCTGCCGCCGCGCGAAGTCAAACGCCTCGACCGCTTCGTCCAATTCGCCATGTACGGCGCTTTCAAGGCGATCCGGCAATCGGGTATGGATTTCACGCAGGGAGATTCGTACCGCTACGGCGTGATCACCGGGAGCGGAATCGGCGGACTGCACGAGATTGAGGAACAGCATTGCGTGTTGTTCGACCGCGGCCCCAATCGCGTTTCGCCGTTCATGATTCCCAAGCTGATGGTCAATGCCGCCAGCGGGAATATCTCCGTCTTCTGGGGCCTGCGCGGGCCCAATAGCGCTGTGGCAACCGCGTGCGCCTCGGCTTCGAATGCCATCGGCGATGCCTTCAAGTTGATTCAGCATGACCAGGCCGACGTGATGGTGACGGGAGGGAGCGAGGCGGCGATCACCCCGATGGGGTTGTCCGGGTTTGCCCGAATGGGGGCCCTTTCGACCCGCAATGAAGACCCGCAGCGCGCCAGCCGTCCCTTCGATCGCGATCGCGATGGGTTCGTCATGGCCGAAGGCGCAGGCATGGTGGTTCTCGAAGAATACGAGCATGCGCGCCAGCGCGGGGCCGAGATTCTCGCCGAAGTTCTGGGTTACGGCATGAGCGCCGACGGGAATCACATGACCGCGCCCGATCCCGAAGGTCGCGGCGCCACACGGGCCATGCAGTGCGCCCTGCGCGACGCTGACTTGGACACATCCAGGATCGACTACATCAACGCCCACGGCACGAGCACTCCGCTGGGGGACAAAGCCGAAACAACGGCGATCAAGACGGTGTTCAACTCCCACGCCAAGAAGATTTCGGTTTCCAGCACGAAAAGCCAGTTGGGACATTTGCTGGGGGCCTCGGGCGGCGTCGAGTTCGTGGTTTCGGTCCTGTCGCTGCTGAACCATGTGATGCCTCCCACGATCAATCTCGACAACCCGGATCCGGATTGCGACCTCGATTACGTTCCGAATGAAGCTCGCGAACGGCGGTTGCAGCACGTGATGTCCAACAGCTTCGGGTTTGGCGGACACAATGCCTGCCTGGTCCTGGGACGCGCGCCGTAAGGCGGGCCTCGTGTGCCGTCCGGGGCGCCGGCGGCCTCTTTCATGCTTCGCATGCCGAACCACGGGACTTCCGTTGGAAGGTTTTCCGGTTGCGAAGTTTGGGCAAAACTCACGAATCTGTGCCTGTTGTGCCGATTTGACCAGTAGTCCGTCCTGTGCGGGAGAACGTACAGGCCGGTGCGCCGGTAAGAAATCGCCATGCCAATGAGGGCACATGATGTTAATTTCAAAGTGGTTGACCACACGGATGGTTTTCGGAACCCTTTTAATTGCAGCAGGTTCCGGTTGTGCGAACATGAACTCGACGCAGAAGGGAGCGGCCCTCGGGGCCGGTGGCGGAGCCGGTTTGGGCGCCATCATCGGTCACCAGTTCGGGAACACCGGGGCCGGCGCCGCGATCGGCGCCCTGGCGGGGACGGCGACGGGGGCACTCGTCGGCAATGCCAAAGACGAAGCCGACAAACGCGATAACTACGCCAGGCAAGTGGCCCACGAACGAAACCTGCGGGTTCGTGAACAGCGGGCCATGAGCAACCGCGACGTGCTGGATATGGCCGCGGGTGGGGTGACGGACCGCCGGATCATTGCGACCATCAAGGACCGCGGGGGCAAATTCGACACCTCGCCTCAGGCGATTATCTATCTCAACAAGTTCGGCGTCAGCGACACCGTCATCGAAGCCATGCAAACGAACGATGGCTACTGAACAGGATCCTGATCGTCGGATCATAGGATGGCTCAATTCTGGCTGCTAAGCTGCACTTTGGCCGTCGGGAAATCCCCATCGCAGGGCCGGAAGCACGCTTCCGGCGAAAGGATGGGGACGCTACCATTGGGGTCTGGTTGGGAGGCGTCCCCGGGGCAGACACGGCGGCTGGGCCGACTCCGCCTTGGTGATGGCTGCTCGTGGGTCTACGTTTTTGGACTTCAGTCACGTTTCAGATTATGGCCGTCCATCACGCTTCGGAGCGGCAGGTCGTCATTACCGGGATCGGGGTCGTCAGCCCGATCGGAATCGGTGTGGAGGAGTTCTGGTCCCACATTCAGGCGGGAACCAGCGGCATCCGCCCGATTGAAACGCTGCCGTACTCTCCGGTTCCGCACCATATTGCCGGTGAAGTTCGCGACTTCAATCCGTCGAAATTCACCAAGACGCGCGAGCAGAAGAAGGCGATTCGGGTGATGTGCCGCGAAATCCAGCTCGGGTTTGCCGCGGCGACTCTGGCTTTGGACGACGCCGGAATCAAGGACGGCGAAGTCGCCCCCGAACGGCTGGGGGTCGAGTTCGGCGCGAATCTGATGCTCAGCCCTCCGGAAGATCTCGTGGAAGCCTGCTTCGCCGCGATCGATCCGGCCGACGGGCAGTTCCATTACGAGCGCTGGGGTGACATCGGCCTGTCGAAGATGTTCCCGTTGTGGCTCCTCAAATACCTGCCGAATATGCCAGCCTGCCACATCGGCATCGCGGCCGACGCGCGGGGGCCGAACAATTCGATCACGCTGGATGAGGCCTCGGCCAATCTCGTGATCGGCGAGGCTTTGCGCGTTATCGCCCGCGGACATGCCGACGTGATGATCACCGGCTCGACGGGGACCCGGTTGCACGAGATCAAGTCGATCCACGCCCGGATGTGGGACCAGTTGGCCGATGCCGATGCTCCAGCGACGGCCTGTCGCCCGTTCGACAAAAACCGAACGGGGCAGGTGGTAGGCGAAGGCTCGGGCGTATTGATTCTCGAAGACGCCGGCCATGCGGAACGCCGCGGGGCGAAAATCTACGGGCGGATTCTGGGAGCCGGCTCGACCTGCGTGAGCAAACCGGGGGCGCGAGGCGATACGCGAAAGGCGCTGGCCCTGGCGATGAAGTGTGCTCTGGCCGATGCTGGTTTGGAGCCGCACGAGATTGGCCATATCAACGCGCATGGGTTGTCCACCCAAGAGATGGATGCCGACGAAGCGCAGGCCATCTACGACGTGTTCGGGGATTACAGTTCGAAGGTCCCGGTGACGGCGCTGAAGAGCTATTTCGGCAACGCGGCCGCCGGCT
>JAGVKR010000610.1 GCA_020050375.1 Planctomycetales bacterium | reverse complement strand
TCCGATCCCAGAGCTGCGCGAAGTGAAATCGATGATCCTGCAATACATCGATGAGCAAAACGGCCAGTCCCGGACGCTGCAATCGGGGATCCTCGCCGATATTCGCATCACGGCCGACATGCGAACCAACAGCATCGTCGTCACCGCCCCCGAGCAGAGTATGGTCCTCGTGGCGCGGCTGATCGAGCAGTTCGACAAGCCAAACGCCGCCGTCGCCGAAATCAAGATTTTCCCGATGACACGCGGCGACGCCCAGGCGACGCTCAATTTGCTCAACGGATTGTTCGGCCTGACCGGGCAGCGCCCGGGGGGCCAGGGCGGACAGGGACAAGGGGGGCAGTTCGGCCAGAACTTCCAAGGCGTGCCGATCGCGGGAGCGGAAGACTCCAGCAGCACGCTCATTCCGATTCGATTCCAGGTCGACGTGCGGACCAACAGCATCATCGCCATCGGCGGCGGCGAAGCCTTGCGCGTCGTCGAGGCCGTCGTCATGCGTCTCGATGAAAGCGAGATCAGCCAGCGGAAGACCGATGTGTACAAGCTGAAAAACACGCAGGCCATTGACGTGGCAACCGCCATCAGCAACTTCCTCCAGACGCAGCGGCAGGTGGAGACGGCCGACCCCGGTCTCATCAGCC
Source organism: Planctomycetales bacterium (assembly GCA_020050375.1). Taxonomy (GTDB): domain Bacteria; phylum Planctomycetota; class Planctomycetia; order Planctomycetales; family Planctomycetaceae; genus SIAF01. The sequence continues at coordinate 6,114 of JAGVKR010000610.1, read as the reverse complement.
CCTTCGAGCAGATCGAACGTGAGGTGATCGTCGTCCCCGAGGGGGCCAGCAACAGCCTGCTCATCAGCGCCACGCCGCGATTTTTCCCCGACGTGATGAAACTCGTGATCGACATCGACAGGGCACCGAAGCAGGTGTTGATCCAGGCGCTGCTCGTCGAAGTCCAGCTCGACAATGCGGATGAATGGGGGGTCGAGCTCGGACTGCAGGATTCGGTTCTGTTCGACCGCAGCCTGATCGATACGATCCTGCCGGTGACAACGACGACTTTGACTCCTGGAGGTACCGTCGCGAATCAACAAGTGATTTCAGCGACGGCTACGCCCGGCTTCACGTTCAACAACACGCCCCTGGGAAATAACGTCGCTCAGGGAATCAATACCAGCAAGGTCGGCGGCCAGGGACTCACAAGCTTCAACCTGCAGCGCTTGAATGGCGACCTGGGGTATGGAGGCCTCGTCCTGTCGGCCGGGTCCGAAAGCGTGAGCGCCCTCTTACGGGCGGTCGCCGCGCGCCGTCGCGTCGACATCCTCAGCCGACCGCAGATTCGGACATTGGACAACCAGAATGCCCACATCCAGGTGGGGCAGCAGGTCCCTCGTGTCAGCGGATTCAACGTAAGTCAGGTGACCGGTTTTGCCCAGCCGATTCCCACCCCCGTGGACGTCGGAATCATCCTGGACGTCCGCCCGCGCGTCACTCCCGAAGACACAGTCGTCATGTACGTCGGCGCCCAGAAAAATGCGCTCAGCGATAAGTCGGTCCCGCTGTTCGTGAATCCCGACGGCAGCACGGTCGGTTCGCCAATCATTGACACGACCAACGCCTATGCCACGATCAGCGTCAAGAACGGCCAGACAATCGTCATGGGGGGCATGATCACCAAACGCGACGAAACCAACGAGCGCAAAGTGCCGCTCCTGGGAGACATCCCGATCATCGGCCAGGCGTTCCGCTACGACTATAAGCGGATGATCCGCACCGAGCTCCTGATCTTCCTCACACCCCGCGTCGTCACCAGTGACGCCGAGGCCGAACGGATCAAGGAGATCGAATCGCAGCGGATGAACTTCATCGAGGCCGAGGCGGAAATGATCCACGGGCCGTTGTTCGGCGTCCCGGCGGAAATGCCCATCCCGGAATCGACCATTCCTCGCGGACCAGACCTCAGAATTCCGGCCACGTTGCCGCCGCCGGTCCCCGGAAGCACCGGAGTGTCCCCCATGTCGCTCGACGACGCCGACGACGTTCCGACGACGCTCGTCCCGGCGAACAGCCTGCTGCCGGAAGAAGATCTGACCAACCCTGATCTGTCCCGGAAAAAGTCCAAGTCGAAGAAAGGCTCGGCCGTGATTCCGGCTGGTTTTGACGCCCCGAGCAAATCTTCGGACGAAACCGGGCGCAGCTCGCTCGGGCCCTCATCAAAGAAAGGCACACCCGTGCGGTCGAAGACGCCACCTCGGAAAAACCGCACTCGTTCGAAGGAAGCAGAGTAAATTCGACCGAGTATCCGCACGCACAAATTTGTGAGCGATCTCACGCTTCTCCACAAACGTTCTTCGGAGGCCTCCCTCGCCATGCACGCTCAAAGACTCCTTTGCGGAACCGCGCCACTTCTTGCCTTTCTCGTGTGCGGCTGCGCCAGCACCGGCTTCTTCAAGCCCGGCAAAGAGGAGTATCCCAAAGCGGGACCGAAAAACCCCGTCGTCCACGTGATGGCCATGTGGCAACCGGCGACCGGCGTCGGGCTCGACAACCGCACCTGCCGCGGCTTCGCCGGCCAGGCGTTCTTTGTCGCTGCCGAAAGCCCGACCCCGGCCCAGATTGATGGCGACGTCAGCATCTACCTGTTCGATGATCAGGGGAAACCCGAAGAACGGACCAAACCGATTCACATATTCCAATTCGAGGCCAAAGACTGGAAGAACCACGCGAGAAAGGGCCAGCTCGGCGTGACGTATGCCGTATTCATTCCCTATACGCGTAAGGGAATGCATGCGGCGAATTGCTCGCTCATGGTCAGCTACACCCCTCGAGGGGGCGGACCGACACTGAAATCCGAAATGGTCAACGTCGACATTCCTGGCACGAAGGCTCAAACCGATGAGGTAGGCGACGAGCCGGCGACCAACTCCACGGCGACCAAGCCCATCGAGGATCAGCTCGCGATCAAGGGTCGCGACCTGGGCCGCAAAATCGCTGAGGCCGCTGAGCAGCGGGAACTCGAAGCCCGTTTGCAACCGCGGGAAGCCAGGCGAAAAGCGGCCGCCGATAGTGCCGCACGTCACGAGATCGAATTGTCCCGGACGCCACGAAAATTGTCTCCAGCCGACGAACAGCGGCTGATTCGCGAAGCCCGCCAGCGTCTGGCCGGGGAAGGACATCCGGCCGATCTGGACTCCGAGGGTGACAATGGACTCAGGCACAAGCATCGAATCCGTCGCAATCCGCTCGTGGATGAGCGCGGTAGCGACGATTCGGCAGACCTTTTGATCGAACCCGATTCGTTGACGCCGGGCACAAGCCAGCGGAGAAATCCGTTGCTGGACGATGATTCTGACGAACGACAGGACGATAACGTCAGCGTCGATCAGGTGGACGCCCGGAAGTCCCGGCGAATCTCCAATCCGGCCCGTTCCAGCCGGTCGATACCGAGTATGGCCGACGCGGGGAATTGATCGGCCGGAGTTCCACGGCGGTTAGTGACACGGGAAATAATTGACGGCGCACGCGCGACTGGCTTATAATTCAGGCGTTACGTCTTTTGAGATTCCGACGTGGCGCGCTCCATCTCAGTTCGGACGGGAGAATCGAAGCATGACATCCCATCGCTGTTTCCGATCGGTCGCTTCCATCGTCTCCGCCGGTGTGGCCCTGCTGTCTTGCAGTGCCTTACAGGCCCAGCAGAACTCGATGTTCGGCGGTTCCACTGGCATGAGCTCGCTCAGTTCACCGAATGGAACATCAGTCATGTCGGGGGCGAGCGCTGCCTTCGGAATGAGCGGACGCTCCCCGATGGCGCCGACCGTCGGGATGAACCCCATGGGCATGAACGGGATGGGGATGAACGGAATGGGAGGTGCCATGGGCATGAATGGCCAGATGGGCACATCCACAATGAATGGGCAACGCGGTTTTCTGGGAACGACCACACAGGGCGGAATGGTCGGGGCGAACACGCAGGCAGCGATGCAAGGCGGGCAAACCGGCAACCAGCAAGGGATGAATCGCAACCAGCAGGGAAATCGCAACCAGGGTCGCGGCGCGAATCGCGGCAATAATAACAATCAGCAACAACAGCAATTTACAAATCAGGGCAGCCAGCGGGGGAATTCGACGCGAAGTATCCGCCCGCAATTGAAAGTCGCCTTCAAATCGCCTAGCCCGATCTCCGCGACGATGCAAAAGAAACTGAACGTCCGCTTCGACGGTCTCTCGAAGCGCGAAGGGATGGGTGGCGTCAATGTCGACGTCAACGGCGGCAAAGTCACGCTCCGCGGCCAGGTCGACAGCGAAGATTCGCGAAAGCTGGCGGCCATGCTCGTCTCCCTGGAACCGGGCGTCCGGTCGGTCCAGAACGACCTGACGGTCAACCCGCCAGTGCCTGTCGAGACTGAGTAACGCCTGCGAGCCGCCGGGTTCATCCCGGTGGTCCGTGAACACCGAATGACGAAAACCAAAGGCCTAACGAAGTCTGAAATTCAAAAGTCGAGGCAGGTCATTTTCGCCCCGTTTTGATTTTCGCCTTTCGGATTTCCTTAGTCATTTGAATTTCGAGATTCGCCATTCGTTTGATAGCCGGTTTGTTCGCCATTCGGCGCCAAGTGGGATCTGACGGCGGGGATGAACCCCGCCGCTCGCTTTCTTTGACTGCCCCATCGCGAATTCTCAAAACAGCTCGCGGATCGGCTGGCCGTTGTAGTCGACGATCGGACGCGGACGGCCGCGGTGGTCGTGATAGACCCCGTCCAGCGGCACATCCATGTGGCGGTAAATCGTCGCCGCGATATCCGCCGGTGTCACGGCCCGTTCCTTGATGTTGCCCCCGTCGGCTTCGGTGGCGCCGATGACCTGGCCGTGCTTCATCCCGCCGCCTGCGACGCACATCGACATCACGACCGGCCAGTGATTGCGGCCGTCGGTGCTGTCCTGCGTTCCCATCTGCGGCGTGCGGCCGAACTCCCCCATCGCCAGCAGCAATACGTCGTCGAGCAGACCCCGCTCCCCCAGATCGGCCAGCAGCGTCGTGTATAAGTGATCGAACAACGGCAGGAGCGGCCCCAGGCCGTTCTTGATCCCGCCGTAAGGGGGAATGTTGTCGCCGTGTGTATCCCAGGTGCCCGACGAGCTGTGATAGCTGAGGTCGATCGTGACGTATGAAACGCCCGCTTCAACCAGCCGACGCGCCAAAAGCGCCTGCTGACACCAGAGGTGCTTGCCGTAGCGCTCGCGGATCGCAGCCGGTTCCTGCGAAATGTCGAAGGCGTTCTGCGCCCGGCGGCCGATCACCATCTCGACCGCTTGCTGCCGGTAAGACCCCAAAGCCTCCATCGTCCCCGACTGGTCGAGATCACTGCGCAACCGGTCGAAGTCTTCCATCAACGTCCGGCGGTTCTCGATTCGGGCGGGATGCAGATCCCCCGGCAGACGAAACAGGTCGGCGCCGGTCATCGTGCCGGTGTCTTTGCCGATCGAGTCGTACACCGGCAACCGGGCCGCCTGGTTTCCCTGGAACGGGTCGTATTTCTTGCCCGCATAGCCGCCGAACGCCAGATGCGAACGCGACTTCATGAAGGTGACATACGGCGGCATCGCCGGATGATTGGCGCCGCGAAATTTGGCGACGAGCGATGCGATCGCCGGGTACTTGTCGGCCTCGGGATTGACGCGCGGCTCGGCTTCGAGATTGGCGGTTTGGAAGACGGTGTTCGGCTCGTGATTACTGTGCCGCGCGTCGACCGAGCGAATGACGGTGTACCGGTCGAGCATTCCCGCCATCTTCGGCAGGTGCTCGGAGAAGTAGACGCCTGGCAGCTTCGTGGCGGTCACACCGAACGGACCACGATTCTGATACGGCCGCTCGGGCTTGGGGTCCCAGGTGTCGATGTGACTGGGCCCGCCCGCCATCCAGAGGAGGATGACGCTCTTACTCGATTTCATCGCGCGGCCCGATTCGGCCGCGGCGGCACGGGCCTGTAATAACTGCGGCAAGCTCAATCCCGCCATTCCGGCGAACCCCGCCTTAAGCATTCCCCGCCGGTTCAACAGCGTCAGCCCCTCGCGCGTGCGGCCATAGAGGTCGCCAAATGCATGCTGTGCGTGTCCGTGGCAACCCAAAGGGAACGTCTCCTCGCACGTATGAGGACTGAAAGTCACCAAGCGATTTACAATAGGCTTCTATCCTCAATATATCGACGCCCGCTTATGCCTGCAACAGGCGAATCCGAAGAGCATGTCGAAGGGGTGCATCCGTTAATCCGGGAAGGGAACCGATCCTGTGGTGATTGGGATTATCGCCGCTCCGATGTGAACCCTTCGGGTTTGCTCTTTGCGCTGCACGTCCCGGATCCGCAGAGGCACCCGTGACTGCATTCGGAGATCATGTTTCCATTGAAAATTGATGTGAACTTATGTATACTAATTGGACATCCCCGTTTACACCGTGATCGTTCGTCGGACGTGCCGTTCCTGGCGACCGTTTATGACGAGCGACATCACCGACCAGCGACATCCTTTGCCATCCCAATCGTCGCAATTTCAAAAATGTCCAACTGCACACATTTTTGAACAACGCCCCGATCCGTTGTACCCGCGATCGTTGCACTCAAACGTGGCCCGGAGCCCTTTTTCGTGCGTTTCGTCTCTTTCGTGATGAAGTCTTCCTGTATCACGAAAGGCAAAGATTCGCACGATTATGCATTTTTCCTGACTTTTATGCAGCGTGAATCGCGGGTCATTCACCGGAACCATTTTGTGTGAAAGGAGATGGAGCTAAAAATGGACGTGCATAACCGCGCAGGTCTATCGACCTGTCCGGCGAGTCGCGATTTTTCTTTCCCTTTCCAGAATCGAAGCAATTCAAAATCCGACAACTGCATCGGATTTTGAATTGCG
>JAGVKR010000221.1 GCA_020050375.1 Planctomycetales bacterium | reverse complement strand
GATGGCCAGATTGTCGAGCCGGCGTCCGACCGACACGCACTCCATCTTCTCGGGGGTTTCCTGCTCGGGCGGAAGATGATCGGTGAGGAACAGCAAGTCGCCGGATTTCTCGACAAGCTGGAGACCCAGGTCCCACGCGGGCTCGAACGAGTGCCGCGGCGCCTGCGGGCGCCACATCGCGAGCTTTTTTCGTGCTTCGCTCCAGGGAACAGCCGGGCCGGCGAGCATCGTGGGGCGCTGGCCGGAAAGGATGAGCGTGACGACGCTCCCGCGCGGAAGACGTTCCACGCGACGCTCGAGCTCGGCGACGGCGGCGTCGCGAAACGACGACGCCCCGCCTTCGGGCGGTTTTCCCTGCATGGAGGCCGAGTCATCAAGAACCGCCACCAGATGGACCGTCGCGGTTGTGTTGCCCAGATGCGGACGACTCAAGACCAGGCTCAAGAGGAGCGCCGCCAGCAGTTCGAGCAGCAGCGAGGAAGTGATCGGCAATGTCTCGCGCTTGCGCCCGGCCAGGTGTTGCCGCGTTTCGGAAGTCCACAAATGCAACCCGGCCACAACGAGCGGGGGGAACCGCCGGTGGTGCATGTGGATCAGGATGATGGCAGGAATCGCCAGCAGAGCCAGCAATCCCCAAGGGTTCGCGAACGACACGTTGAAACGTCACCAATGAAAAAAGCCCGCAATGTTTAGCGGTGAGGCGCAGCCGATCCTCAATTGTTGTCGCTATGCAACGCGCAAAAGTCCACACGCACAAAGTTCATCCCGGCAAAGCGTCGGCAACCCCCGGTCGGCGACCAGCGTGGCAAATGTCGCATGGACGCGGCGGCAATTGCGGAGCAGTTCCTCCTGCAGGGCCTTGAGGCGGGTGAGATAGCTCTCAACGCCGCGGCGATCGACGACGATGTCGCTTTCGAGCCCGGTCTCGATGTCGATCAGGCGCCGTCCCCCCGCGGCGCTCGGATTGGATTCCCATGCGGTCAACACCTGGATCATCCACAAGGCGCTGGCTTCCGTCGCGAGCCGCCGAACGAGAGCCGCCGGATCGTGCGGGAACAGAAAGTCGCTGATGACGATTCGAATGGCCTGCCGCTTGAGTGAAACCTGGCCGTTGGCCAGGAGCTCGGCGAGCGGAGTGCGGCCGACAAATGGAAGCTGTGCAAGATTCGGCAGCGATTCGAGTCCGAGCGGCTGCGGCGCGCCATCCTGTAGCGGAACAACTAACGGGCGTCCGCCGAGCCGGCCCGAGAGCATGGCAAACAGCGCCGCCAATTGCCGCGTCACGCGCTCTTTGTTTTGTCCCCCGGACGTCATCGAGAGGCTGGCATCGAGAAGGATTTCGGTCCGCGGGCTGATTTCTTCGCGGTAAAGGCGAACCATCAGGGCGTCGCTCCGCGCGTAGGCGCCCCAGTCGAGATGGCGGATGTCGTCTCCCGGAATGTACTCGCGGTACTCCTGAAACTCGAGCGAGCTGCCCGTGCCACGGCCAAGCAATTCACCCGTCCGGCCGGCCGCCGGCATCCGCGGCAAGCCAAGCTGAAAAGTGTCGACGGCACGCTGGACTTCGGGGTCGTTGAGCACGGTGTTTTCGAGTGGGAAGTTTCTTGTCAGAAGGCCGGAAGAAGGAGAGACGGAGAGTGAGGGAGAATGAGAGAGCCTTCAGGCAAGTCGCACTGTCTCCCCGTCTCTCATTCTCTCCGTCTCTTTACTCACATCAACTCACTGCACGACGGGCGGGCGCGGGGCCGAGGGTGCGGGCGGAACATACGCTCGGGCGATATCGGAGACGCCGGCCAGCATGGCCCGCAGATTGAGCAGCAGGCTGACGAGCGCCGCCATTGCGAGAATCAGGAGAATCATGCTCGTCTGCACGTCGTTTTCCGCCAGCGCGTAGAGCGTGGAGATCGGATCTGTGACGAACAGCAAGGCGTTTCGCTTGGGGGCATTCCGCACCGCATCGAAAAAATAAAAGGTCAGCGGCAAAATTGACGCCAGGGCGACGAGCAAGACGGTCAGGACGCGCGTATGCGACGGACGAAAATCGCCGGAAACCGCCCGAGCCGCCCGACCCAGCACCGCGCCGAAACCGATGTAAATGACGACGTAGCACCAGACTCCCGCCGCGTAGGGAAGCACATTGGGATGCATCGACGTGATCCCGAGCGCCAGGCTGGCGCAGACGATCAAGGCAAACAGGATGGAGATATGCCCGATCAGATAGAGCAACCCGCGACTCCCCCCCGGAATGAAGGGGGCCGTGAACACGCGCCAGACGCCGAAACGCTGCACATCGCGACGCACGCGGCGCGAGAGCGCATCCGATTCGGTCGCGACGAACAAGCCGACGACAAACCAGTGCAATCCGGCGATCGTCGTGATCGTGATCAGGATTTCGTCGATGTCACCCGTTGGAAAAGCCGACATTCCCCATCGGCCATCCAGAATCAAGGCGGCCACAATCCAGGCCACGGAGAGCCAGAAGATGCCTGCCGCGGCCAGGCGGATTCCCGAGCTTTTGTTGTCGGCGTCGAACGTCAATTGCGCGACGGCAATTTGCAGGAACAGAACGCAATAGGCCACGACATACGAAACCAGGACTCCGACAACCCACCAGAATCCGGGTTCATCGAACGGAAACCGCGTCTGCGTTCCCCCGATGACGCTCACAATGCTGCTGAACGTCGAGATCAGGAGACCGGCGAGAATCGCCAGCGTCAAAAACACCTGCGAATAACGCTGGCCCCCGAACGTGCTGACCGCCAGCGCCACCATCGAAAGCGCCAGCGACCAGAACATCGAGGCGACCAGCACGAACACGATCGTGGGAACGTCGATCCCCTTGAGCAGGTTGGCGAAAGCGATGAAGGGGGTGATCGCCGAATAGTAAATAAAGAGCTGGACCACCGCGCTCGTCAATTTGCCCCACACGATCTGCCGGGGTTTCAGCGTGGTGATGCTGAGGACTTCCCACGTGTGCAGGTCGCGCTCGACGAGCAGGCTGCGAAAAGCGCCGAACGGCACGGCCACAAAAATGGCGATCGCCAGCACGACATAGTATGCACTGAAAAACTCGCGACCCCGATCCTGATATGTGATCCCGGGGCCGGCCAGCACCACGCCAAACACGGAAATCAGCCACGCCGACACCAGCATCAAAAAAAACGTGCCGATGAACTGCCGGCTCTTGAGCGCTTGGCGCGTTTCCTTGATGAGAATCGGATTGAGCCAGTCGCTCATGCGATCGGCGAGGGGCAGCACGGGGGTGGGGGCAGCGGCGGACATGGGGGAAGGATTCAGGATTCGGGATTCAGGATTCAGGGGTCAAGAGGAGCCTGCGGAGGGCAGATCAAGATTCGGGTTCGTTGAGTTTGCGACGCAGGGACTCTTGCAGGGCGTTGATCATGCGACCGATCTCAGCCGTGCTGCTGAGTAGTCTCTGCACCTGCTGGTCGCCCAAGTACTGCAATCGCACGGCGATCAACAGATGCGTTTCGCATTCGCACAGCGACCCGTAGGCAATCGACAGATGTCGGATAAACTCTTTCGTGCTTCGCCGCCCGCGTCCTTCCGCGATATTTGCAGGAACAGAGACGGCCGCCCGTTGCAATTGACTGACGAGCCCGAATTTTTCCGAGTCGGGAAACGTGCGTCCCGCGTGATAGCATGCAACCACCACATCCATCGCTTTCTGCCAGACCAAGAGATCCCGATAGCTGCTTATGCTCATCCCCGTCTCCCCTGAATCCTGAATGCTGAATCCCGAATCCTTTCCCTTCCCCCTATTGCATTATCCCTTCCGTGATGGCCATAAAGGCGTCTTCGAGGTTTTCGGTTTTCCCGGAGAACTCGACGATCTCGACGCCCTGCCCGATCAGGAGCTTGAGGAGCTGCGCCCGCCGCTGATCGTCGCCGTCCCACTGGAAAGTCACCGTCTCCGCCGCCACGCTGACCTGGCTGATAAACGGCTGCTCGAGGAGCAGCCGCTCGAGCGCTTCGGCCTGGCGGAGCACGCGGAGAGTGAGCGTGGTTGCCGTTCTTCCGCGTTGCTCGCTGAGCGTCTCCATGATCTCGCGGACCGTTCCGAAGGCGAGAATCTTTCCCGCTTCGATGATTGCCGCCGAGTCGCAGATTTCGGAGAGCTCGGTGAGGATGTGCGAGCTGATGAGAATCGTTTTTTTGAGATCGACGGCGAGGAGGTGGATCAGCTCGCGGAGCTCGACGCGGGCCCGCGGGTCGAGACCGGCCGCCGGTTCGTCGAGAATCAGAATCCGCGGATCGTGGATCAATGTCCGCCCCAGCCCGAGCCGCTGCGAAAGCCCCTTGGAGAGGGTGTCGATCGGCTTTTCGGCCAGCTTGTGCATTTCGGTGAAGGTCAGCACGCGATCGACCGCGTCGCGGCGCCGATTCCCCCGGAAGCCGTAGGCGCGGGCATAAAAATCGAGGTACTCGATGACGTTGACGTTGGGATAGCGCCCGAAGGCATCGGGCATGAAACCAAGAATGCGGCGGACCTTGTCGGGATCGTCGACGACTGAAAGCCCTTCGACAAAGGCGTCGCCGGCCGTCGGCAGATCGAGCGTCGCCAGGATCCGCATCGCGGTCGTCTTGCCGGCCCCGTTGGGACCGATGAACCCCATCACCTGACCGGGATAGGCCTTGAACGAGACGTTGTTCACGGCCTTCAACTTGCCGAAAAAGCGATGCAGGTTGCGGAACTCGAAGGCGGGCTGCGCGTCGCTCGGCGGTGCTCCGTTCGCCGGCGCGGTGCCCGCTTGTTGATTTTCGGTGAGAGCGTGCATTCCGGCCCCACGTCACAGTCGTCAATGTTCAGACCACACGTTCAGACTTTTCGTGTGGACTGAAGTCCACACTACAAACGTTTGCAAGCTCTCAATAATAGCCCAGCAACATGTGCACGCCCGCTTTGGGAACCGTGCGTTCGACTCCCAGCTCGATCCCCGGGTTTTCGCGAAACGTGGCAAGATAGCTGCGCGGTGTGAGGCTGTTGGCCAAATCCCGTTCGGATCGAGTCAGGCGTTCGATCCCGCGTTGCAGCAGGCTTTGCGAAAAGTTGATCGTCGACGAGCTGCCAAAGCCGTAAGCCCAGCTTCTTCGCGAGCGACTATTGAATGGCGACGGATCGTTCTCGGCGCCGGGGGGCGCCCGGAGCGGAAACTCGTTCAGCGCCGTCCCCAGAGCCTGGACGTCCGACGGGTCGAGAGGATGCAGCTTGAGCGAGGCCCCGGCCGGCAGATTCCGACCGGAATAGACGTGCCCCCCCTCGTCCTTGACGATCAGCGTGTCGATCGCCCATTCGAGACCATTGGAGGCTTCCGGGGGCGTGTCGGCGGCGGCAGAGGTGAACTCCAGCCGCCCACGCTCGATGCGATGCTCGATCGTCTCGAATTGCGTTACGGTTCGCGAACGGAGCCAACCCTTGGTGAGCGCCTGTGTATCCGTCCAGTCGACGACCCCTCCTTCGAAGCAGGCGTCGCTCAACCAGATCGGCAGGACCGCCGTACTGGAGGAAAATCGCAATCCGTGCGACGGCGCCAGGCCCGCGAACAGCGAAATGCGATTGAACGACACGGCGTGCTTCGTTCCCTGATCGAGCCGCGTGAAGCTCATCAGCCGCGACTGTGTGCGGAACCCGTCGGCGATCATGGCGTAAGCGAAGAGGGCGCAGCTCGTCAGAAAGGCGATGGTCGGAATCGTGAGAACCAGCAGATAAAGCTGCTTGCGACGGAGGACGACGAAGTAGTTGACAGGACCGATGACCACGGCGAAGAGCGAGATGAGGAGCACGAACGCGATCACGGGGACCGCTCCCACACCGGGAATCAAAAACTCGAAGAACCCGGGATGTCGCTCACGAGTCGAATTGCCGAAGCGCGCCGTCCACTTCAGCGTGTTCGACCAGTTCGCCGAATTCAGCCACCACGCCCAATCGACCGGGGCGCCGGGAAAGGGATTGTCCCTGAAGGCGTAGACGTGACCGGCCAATAGATCGGCGCGGGAGAATGTCTCTTCGTTCACGTTCCAGATTGACACGTTGGCGCGTTTGGTGATCTCCTGCTGCTCGGGGGTCTCCCCCACCGGAGTGCCGCCAGGGCCGGTGGGAACCACCATCCCGCCGGTTGCGACCGAAGGATCGGCGGCGACGACGATCGGCCGATGTTGTGCCGAGATCG
>JAGVKR010000721.1 GCA_020050375.1 Planctomycetales bacterium | reverse complement strand
GCCGAACCTGGATGCAGGGAGACAGCTCAAAGATGGTCGAGCGAGAATGCCCGGACCAGAGCGTCCGCGACAGGCCGCGTCCGCGCGCACCGACTTCTAACTCAGCAGCTTATGCAGCGCGAGTAGTGCAGCGCGAGGCGAAGAGTATGTCGACATTGGGGACCGTTCGTGACAGGGAATCGCGGCGCTGCCGGTTTTCGTTTGATCCGTTTCCAAAACCAGGTAGCAAACCGCGTCTGTCGACGATGATTGGCAGTTTTCCCAATGCTCAGCACAGGTGAACGTCACCTCGGACCAGTTGCGAGCGCGCGTCGGAACCCGCCCCTGAGTCGATTCGCCGCAAACACCTGCCGGCGATTCCGAATCGCGATATTGAACTCGCGGGCATCCCTCGCTGGACACCGGCAATTCCTGTCGCGCCAGCATCTGAAGCGTCCGGTACGTTCCGGGCGGCATCAAGACCGTCAGTGCCAGGATGATTCGAAGGACTATTGATGGCATAACCAACCATACGACTCCAACGGCGCGTTCAATTCCAGCACTTTCCGTAAGTTTACGATGAAAGCCGCAGAATGGTCAATCCTCTATTTCTGCGGTGCGGGAGATAGGGAGGCAACTCTTATCGCTTGCATGACGCGTTTTGAACGTGCGATCTCAGAAATCCCACTGGGCACGGATGTTGTACAAACCCGTCACGCTGTTGCCGAACTTGGCCCTGTTGAGGTCGGCGCGGATGTATTCCAACTGGACCTTGGCGTACGAGTTCAGGTACCAATTGAGGCCGACGGTGTAGTCGAACAGGCGGCCTCCCTTGATATTGTGGCTGTTGAGGTCGATGTACGAGAAGCGCTGGGCGACTTCCCAGCCCCCCCAGCCGTAGCCGTTCTCGAGCGAGTTGCCGAACGGGGACAGCACTTTGATCCGGTCGAGGGCGCCGGCCTTCTTCAGGTACGGGCGATGCTCGTCGGTCAGGAAATAGCCCATCTGCGTGTAGAAGCCGTTGAAGCTGGCCGTGATCCCGTTGTTCTGGACCGCCGCCAGGTGCATGAATTCCGACTGGACGGTGATCGGGCCTTCCACCCACAACATTTCGGCGCCGACCAGGTTGTAGTGGTTCATGAAGAAGTTGCCCGTGTTGACGAAAAACGGTGTGCCGTTGATGGCCGTTGGCGTGGCGACGCCGGCGGTGCCGTTTGCGCCGGCGTTCAGAATATCGGTCTGGCCGACGAAGAACTCGGGGATCGTCTTGAATCCGCCGTAGCGCTGCGGCGGGGTGACGTAGTTGTAGCCAACGCCGAGGTGCAGATAGCGGCGGCCTTCATCTTCGTACCAGGGAAGTCCGGTGATGCGTCCGACGCCGGCGTATCCGCCGCGGGAGGCGATCGAGTCGCCGAACTGGTCCTGCCCCGATCGATACATCGAGGCGGCCCACGTCATCCGTTCATCCTCGGACCAGTCGTAGAACCCGATGCCGGGATGGCGGAAGGGAGTGAAGGCATTGAACAATAGCGAACGCTCGGGAAACATCGTGTAACGGAAGCTCGACACGACTTCGAGCGAAAAAGGCTGCTTCCACTGACCGACGCGGATGTTGCCGAGGAGCGGCAGTTTTGTGATTTCGAACCACACGTCGGTGAACGTCGGACGCCCTGGAAACGCAAAGTCCATCTGGAAGAAGTAGTTCATGTTGTCGGCGATGGCGCCGTTAGCGCCGAGACGCGCCCGGCGGAAGGCCATCCCGTCTTTCAGGACGCCGAACTCCTTGATGCTGGTCGCGTCCTGGCCGTACCAACCTGAGTCAATCTGCGCGACGGCATGGATTTCGATGTAGGGGGGCTTTTTGGGATCGACCCGTGACATCCGATCGCTGAACTCGCCAAAGCGGGCTTCAAGATTCCGATAGGACTCGAGCCAGTCGGGATCGGCCGGCGGCGGTGTGGCGGGCGGGGCGTCGTCGTTTTGCTCACCGGGCGGCGGATAATCATTTTCCTGATAGAAGGCGGCTGGCTTTGCCGCCGGTCGCTGCCTCAATTCCTGAATTTCAGCCTCGGCCTGCTCGAGGCGCTCGACCAGCGCCTCGAAATCTTCCTTTGAGGGAGACGATTGAGCGCTCGCTTGCGCGGGGGCGAAGGCGAGAATCGACACGATGAGGGCGCTGGCGAGCAGCGCAAGGCGATTGCGGCTCATCGAAGGTGAGTCCCAAAAAAGCTAAGAATGTTGAGAGAGGGGAGAGTCGCGGAGAGCGTTTGAGTGGCGGGGTGATACGCCAACGGGGATTGCACGTCAAACCCGATTTGCCGCAGGAGAATTACGTTTTCTCAAGATCCCCCAGGCGGCCGGGATCCCTGAGAGAGCCGATCGAGCACGATTTCGACCATCAGGGGATGAACCCCGAGGGGCGGACAAAGCTCAAACGCCACATGCGGAAAGCGTTCGGTCAATTCCCGGCGGCAACGCTCCAGGTCTTCCACGACGTGCGCACCGGCCGAGAGAAAGTAGGGGAGCATCTTAACCCGCGTCGCTCCTTCGGCCACGCACCGGGCGCCGCCGGCGGGAATGTCGGGTGCGGAAAGCTCGAGATAGGCGGTCTCGATGACCGGATACAGCCCTTTCTTCCGAAGAATTTCCGACAATTGCCGGAGATCGTCGTTGGCCTCCGGCCGACGACTGCCGTGAGCGATCAAAAGCACTGCGGTCGTCGGTTGGTCGGGGGGCATGCCGCGATTTCAGAGAGAATTCAATGCAAGGAGGGCGAAGCTCCCGCCGCACCGCAGAATCAGGCGGTTGCGAAGGAGCTTCGCCCTTCCTCGAATTTCAATCGACGGAGCACAGAGAAGGAAGCGCCGAGATTTCGCGTAAAGATCAAGCCGTGACGCTACGACCACACACGCAGGTCTGGCAGATTCAAGATGCCCCTTTGCCAGACGAGTGTTCGACCCCCGATCAACGGCGGGCTGATCGTCGCAGAATCATCCTCACTGTGAAATCATCTCCCGAACGACTTCACTGAATTCCAACACTGAGTGTTCCAACACTGGGTGTTCCAACACTGGGTGTTCTAACGAGCTCACTTGACCATGTCCTTGAGCGCCTTGAGCGGCAGGACCTTCACCTTGCGGCTGGCGGGCTTGGCGGGAACGTCCATCAGCTCGCCGGGACGGAAGGGGTTGGGAACCCCCTTCTTCGCGGGTTGTGCCGGCTTTTGAACCACCTTGATCTTCACGAGACCGGGCAGAGCGAGCACACCGGGGCCTTTTTTGCCGATGTTCTTGCCGATGAGCGCCGCCAGCGCATCGATGACGCTGGTGACCTGCTTCTTGCTCAAGCCGGTCGAATCGGACAGCGACTTGAGGATCTCGGATTTACTGATCGACTTGGACTTCGCGACTGCGGCCATCTTCACCTCCTGAAAAACCGGGGATCCAAAACCTGTGTTTCCAGCCCGCCAGCGGGGCACCGTGACGGTATCTAAATCGCGGCTCCCTCAAATGTCAATGACCTGCCCGCGGTTTTTCCCGAGAAATTTCAGGTTTTTTGATTGACGAGCGCCGGTGGACAAGCGATGCTGAGGTCGGCGCAATTCCTGACATGTCGGCGGCTGGTCTCATTTCACCAGGGAGGCGGTCATGTGGATTTGTGCGCTGCGACGGTGGGTTATTGCTGCTCGCATTGTGTTTTGCGTCACGCTCGGCACCGTGGCGTGCCTGTCTTTTTCGCCGCTCGCGCAGGGCGCCAAACGAGAGTTTTCCCGGGCCGATGATCGTCGCGACGCCCTGTTGGAAGAGCGATTGGCTGCCGGTGAATTCGGTCCGGCGATTGACGCCGCGCAGGATCTTTCCGATCCGACCGACCGCATCCGCCAGTTGCAGCAGATCAGTGCTGCGCAAAGATCGTCGCGTGACTTCCGCGGCGCTTTCGAGACCGCGCGGCGGATTCCCGATCCCGGGCTGCGCGCCTGGGAAGGGGGCGCCGTCGCCCGCGAGCGCAGTCAAAGCGGCGGCGGAAGCATGGCCGATTTCACCGAATTGATCGAGCTCATCACGAGCACCGTCCATCCCGACAGTTGGGAGGAGGTTGGGGGGCCCGGCAGCGTCCGCGAGTACCGGACCGGGGTTCACGTCGACCCCAACGGCCTGATGCGGCAACTCACTCGTGAGGAGCGCACCGGGGCTCTCGATCGACTCGGCCGACGCGCACGGATCGCCGATCTCAACGACGATCTGGCGCAATCGTCGCCGCTGCGGGTGGTGTCGCTCAAACGGCTCGAGCGGGCGGTTTCCGAGCGACTTGAGGCGGGCCGACCAGTTCCCGAAACGATGCGACGTCTGGCGGGATTGACGCAAATCAAATACGTGCTGGTGTATCCCGCCGAGCGCGAAATCGTGATTGCCGGCCCCGCCGAACGATGGCGCTACGACGAATCGGGGCGCGCCGTCGGTGTCGACACCGGCCGGCCGCTGCTCGATCTCGACGATCTGGTGGTTGTGCTGCGCTCGTTCGCACCGGGCGGCGCGGCGTTGCTCGGTTGCTCGATCAACACCCGCGATGCCCACCTGAAGCAGGTGAAGGAATTCGTCGAAGCCTCAAATCGCGCCGGGCCGTTGCGCCCGGGCCAGCGCAGCTCGTGGCTCAAAGAGCTCCAGAAGAGGTTGGGACTGCAGGACGTTGTCGTCGATGGCGTGCCGGCGAGCACCCACGTGGCCCAGGTGCTGGTGGAAGCCGACTACAAGATGAAGCTGATCGGTGTCGCGAAGCTCGACGGGGGGCCGGGGATCCCCAGTTACTTCGACCTGCTCCGCCAGGCCGGCGCGGTGCGCGGCGCGCCGCTCGAAGCGCTGCGCTGGTGGCTGACGATGAAATACGACGCGGTGCTCCATAGTTCCGACCGCCTGGCGTTCGAGCTCAAAGGCTCGTCGGTGCTGGTCCAGTCCGAGAACCAGTTCGTCAATGCGCAGGGGAAACATCTCCCCACCGGCCTTTCCGAGCCGGTCAATCGGCAATTCGCCGAAAACTTCACCCGGCACTATGCCGAGCTGGCGGAGCGCGAGCCGGTCTTCGCCGACCTGCGCAACATCTTCGATATGGCGCTGGTCGCGGCCCTCTGCCGGCAGGAGCGCCTGCATGAGCGGGCCGATTGGGAATGGGGGGCTTTCGCCCCTGGCGGAGCCTATCGTCCCACCGAGGCTACGGCGCCGAAGGTGATCGAGTCGGTGATCAACCATCGTGTTTATGGTGGCAAAGACATCGTTGTTCAGGTCGCCGGGGGAGTGCAAGCCGACCTTGCCGCGGTCGCCCGCGACGCGAGCCTCTCGCAGGAATCGGCCGAGCTCGGCGATCTGCCGCGAAGGGCCAGGCTCCCCGAAGCACGCTGGTGGTGGGACAGCGGCCGCTAGCCTCAATCGTTTAGCCGCGAGGCGCAGCCGAGTGCCGTATCAAATCGAATGAATAG
>JAGVKR010000615.1 GCA_020050375.1 Planctomycetales bacterium | reverse complement strand
GTCTGGTCGCCGCCGACCAGCTTCACCGGCCGCATGTCGTTGCTGTACGGAATCCCCAGATATTCGTCGAAGCCACGGTGCGTCGGCAAAAACTCGGGCTGCTTGTGCCCCAGATGCCATTTTCCCAGCATCCCTGTCGCATAGCCGGCTTTTTGCAATATCTGTGCCAGCGTGATCTCGCTCGCCGGCAGCGCTCGAGAATCAGAATCCCCCGGGCCATCCGGCGCCGGGTTCGTCGTCATCCCGCAACGAAACGGGTGCCGACCGGTCAGCAGTGCGGCCCGCGTGGGCGCACAGAACGACATCGGCGTGTTGAAGTGCGTCAGCCGCGCTCCTTCCGCCGCCATCCGATCGAGATGCGGCGTTTTGAAGCGGGGATGCCCATAGCACGCCAAGTCCCCGTATCCGAGATCATCGGCCAGAATGACAACGATGTTCGGCTTCGAGGGAGTGTCGACCGCCGATGCTGGCGTCACAGAACCGAATGCGGCGACGCATGCCGCGATCACCATTGAAAGCGATGAACGAAAAGCTCTTCGATGATGTTCGCTGAAATCTCGGGAACGGTTCCGGATTCGGCTCGACGACATGAATCAGACCTCGCGTTGTCAATCTGGATGCGGTGAGCGATGACGCAACAAGAGTCCTATTTCGCCATCCCCTTGGTCGGCGGCATCGCGTCCACGAACGGAGCGTCGGTGCGCCGCAGTTCGGCGATCGCCTTCGCTCGCAACGACTCGAGCAGCGGTCGATACGCCGGATCGACCGCCAGGTTGCGCAGCTCTTCGGGGTCGTGCTCGAGATCATAGACCTCTTCCGGCTCCCCCGACCGTAGAGTGCGAATGTACTTGTGCCATCCGTCGCGGATCATCACCCACCACGGAACGCCGTTGGTTTCCGTCAGCTTCTTATCCGCAGGGATCTCGCGCGTGTCCGACCCGAAGTAGCGGCCATGATGCGTCATCAGCATTGGCGATTTCCAATCGGCTGTTTCGGGTTCGGCGAAGAGCCGCTTCAAATCGCGACCATGCAGTTTCCACGGCACATCGACCGCCGCCAGTTTGCAGAACGTGGCGACCAGGTCGGCGGAGCTGACGGCATGGGGGCACACCTGACCCTCGGGAACCGTCCCTGGTTGGCTGACGATCAGCGGTGAGGCCAGATTGGCGTCGTACGGAGCCAGCTTGTGGCTGAAGCCGTGCTCACCAAGCGCGTAACCCTGATCGGCCGTGAAGACGACCAGCGTATCCTTGAGCTGCCCCGATGCTTCGAGGGCCGCCATCACTCGGCCGACCCCTTCATCGATCGCGAGGGCGCACTCGTTCACCTGCTGGACCCACTTCTGATAGTCGAGACCCGGTTCGTCCTTGTCGAAGTTTCCTTCGCGCTTAGGGCGGATCTTCATCACCGACCTTCCCTTGGGCCCCGGCTCCCACGCCTGCGTGACGTCGAGATAACTCGGCTTGTCGGGACGCGGGCCGAAGATATCCGCCGGAATCAGCACTTCGTTTCCGGCGTACGCTCCGACGTGCCGCGGCGCGGGGGTTGTCGGGCCGTGAATCGCCCCGTAGCAGAGCCAGAGAAACCACGGCTTGCTCTTGTCGCGGTCGTCGCCGTTGATGTAATCGACCGCCCACTGCGTGTAGTTGTCGGTCGAGTAACCGCCGACGCGGCGTTCCTCGCCGTTGAACGCCAGCACCTGCTCTTTGTAATAGGCCCCGGCATTCTCGGGATGGCCGGGCCGATTCCAGACGATTTGATGGTCCCAGTCGCGACTCCAGCCGGTGTCGGTCCCCGTGTGCCACTTGCCGATCTGTGCGGTGTGGTAGCCCCCTTTGCGGAGCTCGGCCGGCCAGAACGGGCAAGCTTTTGGATCATAGGCGCTGCCGGGATACGTCCCGTCCATCCGCATCGACTCGATCCCGAACGACAGGCGACCGGTCAACATGATGGCCCGCGACGGCATGCACCACGGCCCCAGATACGAGCGGTGGAATCGGACGCCCTTCGCCGCCAGCTTGTCGATATTCGGCGTCCGTACCCAGCGCGGCGTTTCGGGGTAGCACCCAACGGTCTTATACGGCTGGTCGTCGGTGTAGATCAGCAGAAGATTGGGGCGTGCTGCTTCGACCGACGCCTGCCATGTCAAACACGCCACCACCCCGACTGCAAGACAAATCAATCGCAGCTTCATGGTGTTGCCCCGAAAGGGATGAGAAGTTTCCAATCGCGACGCTGCAGTCATAAGGAAAAACGGGGAGCCGAATGCGGAATGCCGGGCTCTTCAACGTCGACAGCCGCCATCGTACTCCGACCGCACCACTGTGACCACGTTGCGACGGCCTCTCGCGCGAAGTTTAGCCGCAAGGCGTAGCCGAGTGCATAACGAACCAGCGCGGCACAACGACCCGTTTCGCCGCGTCGCTTGCGACGCGCGAGTCGGATCCCGGAGAATTGCCGCAAGTCAACGCGAGTGCAGAATCCCGCTCAGGCGGCCTTGCGTCGCGAGACCGGATGGCTGGTACGCTGTTCCGAGTCCGCGTCGGAGCGCCATGTCGCCAGATCATAGGGACGGGCGCAATCATCGTAAGCCAGGCAGAAGGCTTCGTCGGCTCGGAAGAAATTGGCGAGGTATTTTTCGGTCGCGTAAGCAAAGAGCTCGATCTGATTCCAGTCGGGGCGCGAAAAGAGCGCGTCGTGCCGCGCCCACCAGAACGTGCCAGCGTAATGCCAGCCGTGCCACGGCCGGTCGCCTTCGCTCCAAGCTCGGCGGGCCCGCCCTTTGACGAACATCTCCGGATAGCCGTACTTCTTGGCGATGCCGACGCACGGCCAGCGACGCAGCAGATCGGCAATTTCATCGATGCGATCGAGATTGTGCCGGTACATCGCCGTCGTCCAGACGCGGATCGCCTCTCCTCCCTGGATCGGTCGGGTGACACCCTTGGCATGGGCGTAGAAAACCGCCTCGGTGGGATCGGTCGACGCTAACTCCCGCATCGCGGTCAGAAAGTGCGGCGCTTCCTGCCGTAGTGGGTCGTTGGGGACAAATCGGAACTCGACGTCGTGGCCGGCAAACGCTTCGACGACCGCTTCCGGCGGATCGACGAATCTCCCTTTCCCGATTGAACCGCCGGGAGCCGTGGCGACAGTGACGATCCGACGACCATTGAAGACCGGAAGGCGCTTGAGCAATTCGGCCACGTTCCATTGCCACACCTGCTCGGGGTGTCGCAGTGGAAAAACAAAGTAAACCAGGTTGAGACGTTTGAGGGGCGGAGATTCACGTCCGGGCCAGATTCCGGCAGGACAATCCGCCGAGCGGTCCAGCAGCAGCTCACGAAACTTCCGACGGGCAGCAGCATCTGTGTCTCCCGGCGCCAGCGAGCACGACGAATGGCGGAAGTGTGAACACTGCTGGCAGTCTCGTCCGAGAATGTGGGCGATCTCCGTCAGCCCGCGGCAAGTGTGGCCGTCGACGTCAATCGACTCCGCGCTGCCGGCAATCGATCGGATCAGCACCTCGCGCCGCGCCGCAGCCCATGCGCGCCGACCTTCAATGCCGAGCCCCAGAGCTTGGCCAAAGGCACGAGCCAGCTTGGAGGTCGAACGAACGCCGAGTGTGACCAATCCGTCTTCCACCCAGACTTCAAAAGCGTTTCGAAGTGCGCGATGAACGGCACCGAATCGACCCGTCGAGGGAAGCAGGGCATCAAGGACTCGCTCCGCGCGGCCGACGAACTTGTATCCGAGGGATTGTCGAATTGGTTCCGACTTCCTCGGAGTCTGCTCGAACTGGCCATGTGCCTCGTGCAATTGACGTCGGAGTTGTCCCTCGTTCGTTGGCTGAAGTTCACCCATCGTCGCGGATGATTGTGCGTGGGCGCCCCCGCCGAGCGCAGTGCCATCGGACGGTGGATTTGAGAAGAGGTGCAGCAGATCCGATGGGCGATCGAGATCGCTCATATGCCATTTTCTCGGGGACTCTGGCAACGACTGCGACAGAGACGAAACGACGCTCCATCGTCCATTCTGGGGCGGGAATGTACGCCACGGGACGAAGTGCGTCAATATGATGCGCATCGGACAAGTCGCGGCGAGAGGCTACCGCGACCGGAAACATCCTGTTGACGCGCGCCCCGCGCCGTTCATTCCCCCAGGAGCGGCGCGAGTCCTTTCAGGCCCATCTCTTCACGGCTGGCGAACGGCTCGGCATAGGCGGCGCCGATCGTCCAGCCCCAGTAGCGAGACCGGTCGCGGATGTCGTCGAGGGGAGTCGGGAATTGCTGCGCTCGACCCGTGATGAACTGGCTTTCATAACATCCGATCGCCTGCATCTTGGCGTCGATCTGATCGCTGATATCCAACACGAAGGCGGGCTTCGGATGGATTCGCAGATGGATGCTGAAGTAGTACAGGATTCGCGGCGGATGATACGGCTCGCCTGGAAAATCCGTCCGACTGAGCTTGGCCCAGAATCGGGCGGCCTCGATCAGTTGCGTCGCGGCGATATGGTCGGGATGAGCATCATCCCAATAGGGAGCGAAGATGATTTTGGGGCGGGTGAGTCGGAAAACTCCCGCCAGTGCCCTCCTCGCTTCGAGCGTCGGTTCGAGGCTGCGGTTGGGGAGACCGAGGTTCTCGCGCCAATCGAGCTGCAGCAAGCGCGTCGCGGCAGCCGTCTCGCGAGCGCGGGCCTCGAGGCTGCCATGCGGCGTCGGCTCGCCGGTCGTCAGGTCGACGACGCCAACGCTAAGGCCCTGCGCTTTGGATTTCAGCAGCGTCCCCCCGACACCGATTTCGGCATCATCCGGATGAGGGGCTACGACGAGGATGTCAAGTGGGGACATGAGGATTGAGGATAGAAAGTTGGGGGTGCGTCTATTGTTTGGCGGGGGATCAGAATCTGTTGGCGCGTTCGATCACGCGATTGAGCATTGCGCCAATGTGTTGTCACCGGTTGTCCAGTTTTTCCCCATTGATGTAGCCGCAATCCACAGAATGGTCCAGCCACAGCTGCGTTTCCAACCGTTCCCCCGACGCTTCATCGAGCGCGTGAGTCGAACTTCGATCCTCCATCCTCGATTCTCTATTCTCGATCCCCCTATCTTACCACGGACTCAAACTCCAAAAACTCCCCTAGACCGATTCGCGGAAATCTGCATAATCCCGCGACTCTCTCTCCAACCTTCCAAACATCCAGCAAAAACCCAGTCCATCAGGCCGCAGCCGGCTCGACCGGTTTGTCGGTCCATCCGGCAGTCCGGAGGTCGATTTCCATGCGCGGGATTCTGTTCGTGCTCATGTGCTGTGCCTGCGGGCTGTCGGTCGGTTGTGCGACGACGAACGACAGCAACTTGCTCAAATCCCGCAATCACGAAGCCAACGATCCCCCAGAGCACCACGATGAATGGGACAGCGTCCGTAAAGAGGGGCGCGGAGCCGAAGCGACCGAGAAAGAATGGGACAGTTGGACTCCGAATCTCATGAGCCCCCGGGCGATGGCAATCGAACGCAATCTGGGTTACGGGTATTGAGTGCAGACGCCAGCGATTCGCCGGGTTAGTCCCGGTGATGTGTCAAATGCCGAATGCCGAAAATCAAAGGCCTAAAGAAATCCGAACCTCAAAAATCGAAAGAGGACACGGGTCGTCCACGATTCGTTTTGGTTTTGGTCTTTTGGATTTCCTTCGACATTTGAATTTCGAGATTGGGCATTTCGATACGAACGGGGAACGTCCGGCGGCCTGATCGTGGCCAGTGCGGAGTCAGTGGCTATAGACCGGCTCGGCGAATTCTCCGAGCTTCGCCAGGCTCGCCTGCTCGACATCGCGGTGCAGGCTGTTGCCGTGCGAGTCCATCGTGCAGATCGTCGCGAAGCCGTTGACCCGCAGGTGCCACATCGCCTCGGGAACGCCGAGCTTTTCGAGCAGATCGACGCCGTCGATCCCGACGATGCAATCGGCATAGTACTGCGCGGCGCCGCCGATCGCGTTGAGGTACACCGCGCCGTGTTCGCCCAAGCCCTTGAGCGTCTTGGCCCCCATCCCCCCTTTGCCGATCACCGCGCGGATCCCCAGCCGGCCGATGATGTCGGCCTGATACGGTTCTTCGCGAATCGAAGTGGTGGGGCCGGCGCCGGTCACCTGCCATTTGCCGGCGGCGTCTTTGATCATCACCGGTCCGCAGTGGTAGAGGACCTGGCCGTGCATGTCGATCGGCGAATCGTGGTGCAGCAGGTAGTGGTGCAGCGCATCGCGGCCGGTATGGACCGGCCCGTTGACGACGACCACGTCTCCGGCGCGGATACTGCGGACTTTCTCTTCGCTGATCGGCGCTTCGAGGACGACCTCTTTGCCGGTGAGCTGAAAACCGTCGCCGACGGCCAGCTTCTTGATTTCGTCCTGTTCGCGGTACAGCCAGCGGCGGATCTCGCCGGTCACCGGGTCAAGAACCACTCCCAGGCGGCGGAATGCCCAGCATTCGTAAGCGACCGACACGAAGAACGACGCGGGCAGCCGGTTCATGACACCGACTTTGCAGCCCAGCAGCGTCTCTTTTCCGCCGAAGCCCATCGTCCCGATCCCCAGCTTGTTGGCATTTTCGACGATGTAGCGCTCGAGCTCGGCCAGCTCGGGATTGGGGTTCACGTCGTCGGCCTTACGGAACAGTTGCAGCTTGGCCGCCTCGT
>JAGVKR010000759.1 GCA_020050375.1 Planctomycetales bacterium | reverse complement strand
GGAGGGGAAGCAGCGAACGATGTCGCCACCGCCGCAATCGAAACGCAGACGGCAAGACACGTCTGCCAGCAGCGCGCTGCGCGGTTTCCGCGGCCATCTCGAGAAAGAATCGTCATTGGAGATCAGCTCGTGATGTTGTTCGATGTGGCGAGCATTTCGTCGCCCGCCTTGATGGCCCGCGAATTGATCTCGTAGGCCCGCTGCGCCAGGATCAGGTTGACCAGCTCCGAGACGACTTCGACATTCGATCGTTCAAGGAATCCCTGCCGGATGGCCCCGAATCCGTCGGCGCCGGCAGTCCCGGTGATCGGCGAACCTGAGGCGGAAGTCTCGGAGTAGAAATTGCTTCCTTCGCTCGAAAGCCCGGCCGGGTTGGGGAAGCGAACGAGTGTCAGTTGTCCCACCTGCGTTGCGGACGTCGGGGAACCGGCCGTTATCACCGAGACGGTCCCGTCGGTGCCGATTGACACCGACATCGTATCCTGCGGGAGCGTGATCTGCGGCTGCACCAGGTAACCTTCGGTGTTGACGAGATTGCCGCTGGAATTCAGCCGCAATGAGCCATCGCGCGTGTATCGCGGATCTCCGTTGGGCAGATTGATCTGCAGGAAGCCATCGCCTTCGATGGCGACGTCGAGCTTGTTATCGGTGTTTTCGAGCGTTCCCTGCGAAAAGATCTTCGTGTTCGACGACGGACGGACACCACTGCCGATCTGCAGGCCGGTCGGAAGCTGCAACCCCTGAGCCGCCTCCGTTCCTGCCGCGCGCTTGGTGACGTACAGCAAATCCTGGAACCCGAGCTGGCTGCGCTTGAAACCGGTCGTATTCACATTGGCCAGGTTGTTGGCCGTGTTGTCGACCGTCAGCTGCTGCGCCTTCATTCCGGTGGCGCTGGTAAAAAGTGCTTTGAGCATGATCGTTATTGCATTTGCCCGTTCGTCCGCTGTTCGACCGCGTCCGAGATCGCCCGCATGGCCCGCTGAGAGGCTTCGTACATCCGCATCCCGGCGATCATGCGGACCATCTCGTCGACAACCTGCACATTCGATGACTCACAGTAGCCCTGGTGAACGGTGGCTTTACTCTCGTCCGGCTGGACTCCCTTGGGAGCCTCGTACAGCGTTGTGCCGGCATGGATGAGCTGACTCGGATCCTTGAAGTTGGCCAGCTTCAGCTGGCCAACTTCGGAGTTGTCGGCCAGGACGGTTCCATCCTCGCGAATCATGACTTGGAGCGTGCCGGGAGGAATCGTGATTCGGCTTCCCCCCGTTCCGAGGACCGGTAACCCAGCACCCGTCTGCAAAAGCCCTTGTGAATCGACCTCGAAGACGCCATTTCGCGTGTACAGTGATCCATTGGGCCCGTCGACCGTGAAGAAACCGTCTCCCCTCAGGGCGACGTCGAGCTTTCGTTCGGTGAATTGGAGCGCACCGGGCTCGAATACGGTGACCGGTCGGGGTCCGGGTGCGCCGATCGTCGAGGAATTTGCCGATGGAGCGGCATTCTGCTGCCGGTCTTCAGCCGACGACTCGAAGGCGACCAACTGCCGACGGAATCCGGGCATGTTGGCGTTCGCGAGGTTGTTCGCGATCACTTCGTGATTGCGCTCCGCCATTTGGAGGGCGCCGGCCGAGCTGTAGAGTCCACGTATCATGCTTGACCCCTACAATCAAATCACGTGCCACAATCGGACGGATTTGAGACACTGCGCGGGATCGCCGCAAATGGCAGTCTGAAACAGCACTTACGGGAAGCGACGACACACCGGTCGTCGGGCATGTCGCGCAGCAGTCGGAAGGAATGATCGACCAGCCCGGAAAACTCTTCCGACTATGCCGACTGCGCCGGGCCGAAGTTTCGTGACCGGGCCATCAACCGGTCGCATGAAGCGTCCGGCCTGAATCGGCGGACGGAATCGCGCCGGACCGTTCGAGGGCGACCGCCTCCGCCCGAACTTCGATCAGACCCTCGCGAAGCGTGCGTAGCACTTCGAGCGCACCGGCGACTTCGCTGGCGGTCCCGACTCCGATGGAGACCAGAACAAACGCATACAGGCGCTGCAGGTTCTGCGGGACGTCTCCGTACCGAAGATCAATCCCGGCGAGCAATTCGACCACGATCCTCTGGGCGCGCAGGAGCGCCGGGGCCGCGGCTGCCGCATCGTCCTTGGACAGGGCGTCACCGGCTTCTTCGAGCCGCGAAACCGCGCCGTCGTAAAGCGCCAGGAGCATATCGATCCGCGTCCAGCCGGAGGCGCGCTGATGCCGGTAGGTTTCGTAGGGGTTCATGATTGGAATAGTCCAGGAACCGGGAATGGCCCGCTTGACGGCGGCCATCGACCACGTTCGTCACTTCTTTGTGGACGACGTCAGTTGAGCCGCAAGAAAATCACCCGTGTTTTTCAGCCGGCTGATGTTACCTTCGAGTGCCGCGAACTGCTTGACCAAGGCTTGCCGACGCAATTCCATGAAGTCGTTCTGCCGCTTGACGGACTTTTCGAGGTCATCCACCGAGGCCTGGAATCCGTCATTGACGGTTTTCAGGCGTCCAGTGACCGGATCGAGAAGGCCACTGAGGATCACGTCGAGCTTCGACGCGACTCCCCGCGTCACGTTCAGGCTGGCTTCGGGACCGTTCACAATCTGTGAGCCGCCGAGAGTGACGCGGACCTGCAAATCGGCGGTGTTGGCGTTCGTCGAGTCGCCGACCAGGAATTGGCCGCTTCCGACCCCCGGCTCGTCGACGCCGTCCACAATGAACTTACCGACGACGTCCTGCCCTTTGTCGGTTTCGCTCCCCGAAAGGCCCAGTGCCGTCAGCGCCGTTCCGGTTCCGACCGTCACCTCCGAAGACAGGCCGTAGGTCTGCGACGAGATCACCAGTCGACTGCCGGCCGCGTCGAGGCTGACGGCCACGCGGCGGCCCGCGAGATCGGCATTCGCATTGATCTGGGCCTCCAGTTCCTGCGCGAGCCCCAGCCGGGTGTACGTGCCTGTCCCCAGCGTGATCGTGCCGGACGTCTTGCCGTCGATCGTCACGGTCAATGTGTTGTTCGAATTGTTCAAAACCGTCGAGGCGGCGAGGGGGTTCGTGGCGGTGATTGCGCCCCGCTCGGCAGCCTGGCTGACGTCCACCTGATAGGGGGTCGCGGAAGCCTTGGTCCGCACGCCGCCGACGACGAACTGGACACCTCCGCTGGTCGATTCTCCCGCGAGCGCGAACAGACGCCGCACGTCGTTGAACGAGACTCCGCTCACTCCTCCGGTCAGCACGCTGTCCAGTTTGGATTGATTCACATCGAGCAGGCCGGCGGAATTGGTGGTGATTCCGAGTGCGCCGAGTCGATTGGCCTGCCCGTTGACGCCACCGACCAGGTCGCCAACCACGCGCCGCAGCTGGTCCTGAATCACGGTCACCGAACGATTGCCGAGGAGGACTCCAGCCGTGCTGGTTTCGGCGTCGTATTGGATTTGTTTGTCGATGAATGCCATCAGGTCGTTGTACGAGTCGACGAAATCGACGATCGCCTTGCTCGCGGATTTCGTGTCGTTGGCGACGGTGAGCTGCACCTCCTTCGCGGGGTCTGTGGCCAGCAGGTTGACCGTCACGCCGTTGATCAGCCCATCGACCCGATTGGTGTCGCTCTGAACGGTCAGGGCCCCGGTGCCGGAGCCAAGCGTGACCGAGGCGCTGGCCGCCTGCTGAACGGTCGGGACGAAGGCATCGATCGAGAACGTTTCACCGGCCACCAATGCCCCAGCGCCGAGCTTGACTTGCAGGCCCTCGGCCACCGACTTGAACACATCCTGATCGCCCGAGTTGAGCGTGATCGTGCCGCTGTTGGCACCGGTGCTGTCGGCGAACCCGATCTGGATCCCGTTGCTGGCGCCGACCGTGCCGCCGGTCAGGATGGTGAACGTATAGGTTTTATTGGTGTTTCCCGTGTAGGATCCGGCGCCGGTGTTTGCCGTCGGCGTTGAAGTGCCGGTGTAGGCCGTCGAGGTCACGGCGTTTCCGACGTAGGTTGCGGCCAGTTCGGGGCGCCGGGCGCCGCCGCTGTCGGCGGCCAGGCCGTTGGTGATCGCAATCGCATTGTCGGCGCCGGTGGCGTTGGACGTCAGCATCAGCCGATACGGTTGCGTGCGGCTGTCGGAGC
>JAGVKR010000804.1 GCA_020050375.1 Planctomycetales bacterium | reverse complement strand
GGCGGCCGTGAGCAGCACCGGGATGGCCCATTCCGTGGCAATCAAAATCACGAACATGAGCAGGTTGACGGCGAACAGCGGAAACATTCCCGCCGCAAACAGCGCGACCGGCAGCCCGCGCAGGCGCCCCTCGGAAAGGATGATCCGCCCGCAGGCGATGAGTCCCAGGAGCATCGGGATCAGCAGGGCGATTCCGAATACGATCATGACCGTCCCGAAATCCCGTTGAGGGGCATTCGTCACAACGACCAAACCCCACGCAAGAATGAGCGCGGTGCAAATCGCGCTTGCGATCGCCAGCCACGAGACGTGCGGCTCCCGCGGCCGCTTGAGCAGCGACACCGGCGCAGTCTCCCGCGCTTTGCTGCGAAGCTCCTCGGGAATGTACGCCTCGGCCGGATCGAGCGAATCGAGAACCGCCTGCACGTCTTCGCGCGTTGGGTTCTCGCTCCGCCGGGCCAGGAGCTCGAAGATCTGCGCTTCGACCTCGCCGACGATATGCCGACGCTCGGAATACGAGACGTCGACGCGCAGCAGCACCCGCTCGATCTGGTCGAGACGAGCGTCGATCAGGTTTCGCCATTCACCGTTCGAATCCGGGGTGGTCATGAATGTGCTCCTTGAATGAGACCTGCGACCGATTTTTGAATGAACTCCCAGTGGCCGATCATCTCGGCCAGTCGGGTTCGCCCTGTTTCCGAGAGCCGGTAATACCGCCTCGGCGGCCCGCTGGGCGAGGGGGCCGTGCGGACGGTGACACACCGCTGCTGAGCCAGGCGGGCGAGCACGGGGTAGACGGTGCTCTCCGTCAGCTCCAGCCCGGCGACCTGGCCGAGCTTTTCGACGATCTGGTAACCGTACGCCTCGTCCTCGCGGATCGCCGCCATGACGCACAGTTCGACCAGCCCCTTGCGAAATTGCGTGATCCACGCTTGCACGATTGGCCTCCCGGCTAACTACTACGCAATACGTTATAGGCGGGGGCGAGATTGATGTCAATTGAAAAATGCGATCATCCGAACGTGGCCCCGCTTTGCACCGTCGCAACCGTAAAAGGCTTCAACCACGAAATAGACGAATGACACGAAAATGAAACCCGAAAGGGAATCGTATCCGCTCAATCCACCGTCATCCGGCGTATCCGCAATTCATTTCGATGGATGAATGACGGACGTATCGATGCGACAGCGGCGGTCCATCTCCGGGACGATTCGTCAGTCGAGGGTCGGATCGTTGGTGGACGGTTGCGATGCCGCAGATTTCGACCAGCCGCCGTTTCGAGACGTCGCAGCGGGAGGGAAGGGATTTCGAGTGAGAGGCTACTCCGCCGCCATCAGCTCGGCGACTTTGGGTTCGATCGCTTCGCCCCAGATCTGGTACGCCCTCGCGGTGAGGTGGACGAAGTCGGGCATGAGCTCGCGATTTTGTCTCCCGTCCTCGTTCAGCAGCTTGTCGTTGATGTCGAGGTAATGGATCATCTTGCCGTCCCCGATGTCTTTGATGACCGCATTGATCGCCGCCATCTTTTTGCGGAGCGGATCGTCCGGTTGCTCGCCGCGCGGGAAGACGGCCAGCACGAGCACCTTCGTCTTGGGAAGCTTCGTGCGGAGCTTCGTGACGATGGCTTTGATCCCCAGGGCGATGTCTTCGGCGGTGTTCGTGCCGAAGTTGTTCGTGCCGATCATCAGCACCGCCAGCTTCGGCGAAAGGCCGTCGATGTTGCCGTTGTCGAGCCGCCATAGCACGTGCTGCGTCCGGTCGCCGCCGATGCCGGCGTTCATCGCCTTCCGCGGCTCGTAGCGCATCTTCCACACTTCCTTGCCGCTCCCCTCCCAGCCCTGCGTGATCGAATCGCCGATGAAGAGCAGATCGACGTCCCCCTGCTTGGCCCGTTCGTTGATCTTGTGGTGCCGGGGGACGTCGCGACTGAGGGGCACGACCGTATCCGGCATTTTTTCCGCATCCGCCCCACCCCGCGCGGACAGCGCCGAAAGGGAAAGCGTCACAGCGAAAGCAACACAGGCAGTCGAGAGCACGAATCGGCGGCAGAGCATGGAGTGTTCCTTCGGTGGGATGATCGGGAATTGTGTCAGCGAAACCCGGATTATACCGCCAGCGCCCCATCACGACAGCGAGCCGCCGGGTTTATCCCGGCGGTCCGGCCCCAACGAACAGGATGAGAAATCGACGGACGGCGGGGATGAACCCCGCCGCTCGCTGCGTTCGCACGGCGCTCAACCGAATGAAGCAGCGCGCCGAGACGCTCCGACTGGCGGCTTCGCTGCGCTTTTTCCGCACTCACCCGGCCGAAACCACACCGTCCCCTCACCGACTGTCTTTCCTTCGCGCGATCATTATGATGCTCGCATCCCGGCAGAATCCTGCCGCGATCTGTTTCCGCACAGGCAGCACGCCGCGGCAGCTCGGGCGGCGTCTCTCAGGAGAGGATCCGCACGGTGACCGATTCCACGATCGCAACCAACCCTCCCCGCCGGGTCCCCCTCCACACCAAGATTCTCATCGGGCTCCTCGTGGGCCTCGTGCTCGGCCTGTCAGCCAACTGGCTGGAAAGGCAACCCGTCGTGGCGGGGGTCGTGAATCCCCTCGACGAAAACGCCAACGGCGTCCACGATCGGCTGGAGTGGGTCGCCCTCAATCTCGCCGAGCCGGTCGGGAAAATCTTTCTGCGGCTGATGTTCATGGTCGTGCTGCCCTTGGTCTTCTCAGCCCTGGCCCTGGCGGTCGTCGAGATCGGCGACGTGCGGCGGCTGGGCCGGCTCGGGTTGCGGACGCTGTTCTTCACGGCGATCCTCTCGAGCACGGCGGTCCTTTTGGGGATCACGCTCGTCGACACGATCAGGCCGGGGCATTCGCTTCCCCCGCAGAAACGCGACGAATTGCAGGCCCGCGAAAAGCAGCGTGCCTCGGCCAGCGTCGAGCAGGCGAAAAAAGCCAAGCCGGTCCGCGACGTGATCGTCGACATGCTCCCCGAGAATCCCCTGCAGGAAATGGTCGGCGCGATCGACGGCACGTCCAAGGGAAACGGCATGCTGGCTGTGATGGTCTTCGCCCTGATCTTCGGCGCGGCGATCACCGCCGCGCCCGACAAATGCACGACGCTCGTCGGCTGGCTGGAGGGGCTCAACGCGATCTCGATGGTCGTCATCGGCTGGGCGATGCGCCTCGCCCCGCTCGGGGCCGGATGCCTGGTTTTCTCGATCACCGCCCGGCTCGGGTTCGACATCGTCGTCACGCTCTTCTGGTTCGTGCTGACCGTCCTCCTGGGCCTGGGCCTGCACCTCTTCGTCACGTATCCGATCGTCCTCACGCTCTTCAGCCGCCTGTCGCCGCGGCAGTTCTTCCGCGGGGCGCGCGAGGCAATGCTGGTCGCGTTCGGCACGTCGTCGTCGAATGCCACGCTCCCCACGGCGATCAAAGTCGCCGAGACCGACCTCAAGCTCCCCAAGGAAATCTCGCGCTTCGTGCTGACGGTCGGCGCCACCGGCAACCAGAACGGCACGGCCCTCTACGAAGGGGTCGTCGTCCTCTTCATGGCCCAGGTCTATGGCATCGAGCTCTCGTTCGCCCAGCAGTTGCAGGTCGTGCTGATGTCGATCCTCGCCGGCGTGGGAACCGCCGGCGTCCCCGGCGGCTCGCTCCCCCTGATCGTCGTCCTCATGCAATCGGTCGGCGTCCCCGGCGAAGGCATCGGGATCATCATGGGCATCGACCGCATATTGGATATGTGCCGCACAGTCCTCAACGTCTCGGGCGACCTCGTCGTCGCCACCTGCGTGGCGGGACGAAGCGAGAATGCGGCTGTCATAGCGTCGCCCCATTCGTCGTAGCACGGGCTGTCAGCCCGTGCGAGCGAAAGGCAGGCTCACGCCATACGTCGCTTCGGTGGCTCACGCCGCGCCAACCGCCGCGTAGACTTTGCCGTGCTGTTTCAGCCAGGTCAACTCGTCGCGCTCGGCCCGTTCCTTCACTTCCTGAAGGAACTTCACCGTTTCGGCTTCGTAGCACGGCTCGCCGGGGTCGTCCGCAGGAATGACCAATTCCACGTCGACGGCGACGACATATTTTTCGGTCTGAATCAGTCGTGTCCGCTTGATTCGCTCACCGGCAATCCGCATGGTTAGTCCCTGTCGAAAAATGGCCTCTCGGTCAACCGCAACCGTCCGTCTACCGCTTTCCAATTGTAGCCGGTCGGCACCGAAATCCGCGTCTATTCACATCCCCTCGCGAATGCGGATTTCGGAGAAATCCGCCTACACGGACAATA
This sequence comes from Planctomycetales bacterium, assembly GCA_020050375.1. Classification (GTDB taxonomy): domain Bacteria; phylum Planctomycetota; class Planctomycetia; order Planctomycetales; family Planctomycetaceae; genus SIAF01. The sequence goes on along the minus strand of JAGVKR010000804.1, from coordinate 358 downwards.
TGCGAAGATCCCCGCGCAATTCCCTTTACGCCACCACTGCGCATTAGCTATAATATGTACATTTGTACCGTATTCTGCGCCGCTCTCGGATGTCTCGTCCGTATCCGTTTCATCCGCATCATTCGCCCGTATCCGCAATTCCCATCGTCCGATCTCCACCAGACGCCCCGTTTCCAGATTCAGTCAAAATAGCGAAACCCGGCAATCTGGTACGCAACATCCACGTTGCATTGCATGGCAATTCAGTCGCAGACGGCGCGTATGAGAGCGTGTTCACCCAACACTCGACTCCGCCTCGCGGCTAAACAATTCCCTGAATCCTGAATCCCGAATCCCGAATCCCGAATCCTTCCCCTCG
>JAGVKR010000614.1 GCA_020050375.1 Planctomycetales bacterium | reverse complement strand
TGAATCCCGAATCCCGAATCCCGAATCCCGAATCCCGAATCCCGAATCCCGAATCCCGAATCCCGAATCCCGAATCCCGAATCCTGAATCCTGAATCCTGAATCCTGAATCCTGAATCCTATCTCCGCACCTCGCGGCATAACGGAGTATCCATGAGTACGCGACCGTTCGTGCATCTGCACTGTCACACGCATTACAGCCTGCTCGACGGGGCCAATCGTATCCCGGAACTGGTCAAGAAGACCAAAGCCGCCGGGATGAATGCGCTGGCGATCACCGATCACGGGAACCTGTACGGGGCGCTGGAGTTCTACACCAAGTGCAAAGACGCCGGGATCAATCCGATTCTCGGCTACGAGGCGTACATCGCCCCCGGGCACCGCACGAGCAAAGACGCCTCGCGGATGAAAGAGGCGAGCTACCACCTGACGCTGCTGGCCAAAAACCGCACGGGGTTCAAGAATCTCATCAAGCTGGCCTCGGCGGCGTTTCTCGAAGGCTTTTACTACAAGCCGCGCATCGACAAGGAGCTGCTCGAGCAATACCACGACGGGATCATCTGCCTGTCGGGCTGCGCCGCGGGCGAGCTTTCGAACCAGATCCTCGGCGGCTCGATGGAGGCGGCGGAGAAAACAGTCGCCTGGTACCACAAGCTTTTCGGCAACGACTACTACCTCGAAATCCAGAACGCGGGCTTCGACATCCAGCGGCAGTGTGCCGAAGGAACGATCGAGCTGGCGAAGCGGATGGGGCTGCCCCTCGTCGCCACGAACGACGCGCATTACCTGAATCAGGAAGACGCCGGCGTTCATGACGTGCTGCTCTGCGTCAACACGCACACGACCCGTAACGACCCCAAGCGGATGAAGATGGAGGGGGACCAGCTTTTCGTTCGCACCCCGGACGAAATGTACGCGGCCTTTCCCGGGTTTGAGGAGGCGGTCGCCCGCACGCAGGAAATCGCCAACCAGGTCGAGATCGAGCTCGATCTGAAGAAGCGGCACTTCCCGGTGTTTGCCCCCCCCGACGCCAAGACCGACGTCGAATACCTCAAGGAATTGTGCCACCAGGGCTTGACGTGGCGCTACGGCGAGAACCCGGAGCAGGCGGTGCTCGACCGGCTCGAATACGAGCTGGGGGTCATCACCCGCATGGGCTTTTCGAGTTATTTTCTCATCGTCTGGGATTTCAATCGGTTCGCGCGGGAGAACGGCATTCCGGCGCTGGCCCGCGGTTCGGCGTGCGGAGCGATCGTGGCGTATCTCCTGGGGCTCAGCAACGTCTGCCCACTCAAGTACGATCTGCTGTTCGAGCGGTTCCTCGATCCCAACCGTGCCGAGGCGCCCGATATCGACATCGACTTCTGCCGCGATCGCCGCGAGAAGGTGCTCGAATACGTCAAGCAGAAATACGGCAAAGACAACGTGGCGCAGATCGGCACGTTCGGGACGCTGGGGGCCAAAGCGGTGATCCGCGACGTGGCCCGCGCCCTGGGGCTGGAATTGAGCCGCGCCGACGAAGTCGCCAAGGCGGTTCCCACCGAATTGCATATCACGCTGCCTGAAGCGCTCGAATCGAGCGCCGACCTCAAGCAGGCGTACGACAACGATCCGGCGGTCCGCGAAGTGATCGACGTGGGGATCAAGCTCGAAGGGTTGGCGAAAAGCGCGGGGACGCACGCGGCGGGCGTGGTCATCGCCGACCAGCCCCTCACCGACTACGTTCCTTTGCAGCGGATCGGCGGAAAGGACGACGTCATCACGCAATGGCCGATGGCCGACGTCGAAAAAGCGGGCTTGCTCAAGATGGACTTCCTCGGCCTGCGAAACCTGACGATTCTCGACAAGGCGGTGCAGAACGTCAAAAAGCATCGCGGCATTGATCTGGACCCGAACGAATTCCCGCTGGATGACAAAGAGACATTCGCATTGCTGCAGCGGGGCGAGACGAAGGGGATCTTCCAGTTCGAGAGCGGCGGGATTCGCGACCTGCTCACGAAGATGAAGCCCGACTCGTTCAACGACATCATCGCCACCTCGGCCCTCTATCGTCCCGGCCCCCTCGAAGGGGGGATGGTCATGACGTATGTGGACGTCAAGCAGGGCCGGCAGCCGACTCCGAAGGTCCACCCCGTCGTTGACGAGATTCTGGCCGAGACGTACGGCGTCATGGTGTATCAGGAACAGGTGATGCGGATTCTCAACCGCCTGGGGGGGATCGACCTCTCGAAAGCGTACGCCTGCATCAAGGCGATCTCGAAGAAGAAGGCCGAGATCATCGAGAAGAATCGGCTCGAATTCGTCAACGGCGCCAAAGAACGCGGGATGAGCGAATACGAGTCGCAGAACCTGTTCGGCCTGATCGAGAAATTCGCCGGCTACGGCTTCAACAAGTCGCACTCCACCGCTTACGCCGCGATCGCCTACCAGACGGCGTATCTCAAGGCGCATTACCCGGTCGAGTTCATGGCGGCCCTACTTTCGTGCGGGATGGAAGACACCGACCGCATCTGCGAGCACGTCGACGACTGCCGGCGGATGAAGCTCAAGGTCGTCCCCCCCGACGTCAACCGGTCGGAAGTCGAGTTCGGCGTCGACGGCGAGCTGATCACGTTCGGGATGGCGGCGATCAAAGGGGTCGGCGAGCAGGCGGTGGCGGCGATCGTCCGCGAACGGCTGGCGAAGGGCTCGTTCCAGGACATCTTCGATCTCTGCGAGCGGGTCGACTCCAAGCAGCTTCCCAAGGGGAATCTCGAGATTCTGATCAAGGCCGGCGCGCTCGACGCCTTCGGTCCCGATCGCAATCACCACCTGGCCCTCGTCGAACGGGCCATCCAGAACGCCGCCTCGAAGTTCCGCGACAAGCAGGCCGGGCAGAAAAACCTGTTCGGCGGCGAAGAAGAGCAGCAGGCGGGAAAGCCGATCTCAATCGCGCTCCCCGACGTCGCGCCGATGACGCACAGCCAGAAGCTGAATTCCGAAAAGGAAGTCTTCGGATTCTACCTGACGTCGCATCCGCTCACCGAGTATGCCGACAAATTGCAACTCTACTCGACGCACGCGACCCCCGACTTGCAGTCGCTCAACGATGGGGCCGAGGTGCGCTTGGGGGGAATGATCTCGGCGATCAAGCGGACGAACACGAAAAAGCCGAGCCGCAACGGGCACACGCGCTACGCCAACTTCGACTTCGAAGACGTCACAGGAAGCGTGCGGTGCATCATGTGGCCCGAAGACTTCGCCAAATTCGGCGAGCAGGTGAAGAGCGAGACGATCTGCTTTCTCGAAGCCAAGGTCGACCGCCGCGGCCGCGAGCCGAACCTGATCGTCCACAACCTGATTTCCCTCGAAGAAGCCGACAAGCGCTTCACCGATCAGGTCGCCATCAAATTCCAGCGCGGCCTGCACAGCCCCGACGACATCGACCGGGTCAGCGCGATCCTCAAGCGGTTTCCCGGTCGCTGCGGAGTGGCAGTCGTCGTCGAATCGTTCGACGAGAACAACCCCTCGCAGAAGCTGCGGTATCTGCTGGCTCCGGGGCAGAATCTCAAAGTCGCCGCCGACCCGAACCTGGCGTCGGAGCTGCAACAGCTCCTGGGCGCGGGGAGCGTGCGGTTTTTGTCGACGCAGAAGCGAAAGCCGAACGGGAACGGGAACGGGAATGGGAACGGGAATTACGGCAATGGGCGGCGGCACGCATCCTCTCCCGCGTAGGGGAACGTCCGGTACGGCATGCTGTAGACGTGGCGCAGTGTAATGATTTCGGAAGAGTCTTACGTGCCCGGCTGTGGTCAAAATTCGATCATTTTGATCGCATGACAACCAATATGGTCCAATCGCGACCATGCATTTTGGCCGGATCTGAACATTATTTCAGATCGTTCTGGCGACGCCTCGCATGAGGTGTTACGCTCCGACGCGCCATTCATAACCGAGTAGTCGGTGGGCCGGCTGGCATTCGCCAACTTTCTTCAACCGTCTTGGCCCAATTCGAACGGAGGTTTCCACGTGAAACTCAACGGACTGTTCGCGTCAGTTTTCATCTTGGCGGTCGTCGTTGCGGGATTGTTGAGCTTCGGATCCGAGCATTCGCAATCGGGTGACGCCCGGTGTCCGGTGAGCGGAGAACCCGCGTCAGACGAATTCAGCATGCGTTTCAAAGGAGCCACCCTTCGTTTCTCATCTGTGAATTGCTTGCGCGAGTTCAAGCAGAACCAGGCGCGGTACGCCAGTGACGCAAACCGTCAACTCTTCGCCACCGCTCAGGCGACACAGATCAAGTGCCCCCTCACGGGGAAATTGATGAAAGAAGACTTGTCGGCAAATGTCGGCGGAGACACGGTCAAGTTCTGTTGCGAGGCTTGTCGCGACACTGTCGTTAAGACAGCCGGTGACGAACAGATCAATCTCGTTTTTGGCAATAAGACCTTTACAAAGGCATTTAGGGTCAAATCCAACGAACGGCCGAGCGCCAAAATGAAAGTTTCTAAAACTGACAAGTCGGGATCGAAGGCTTCCCAAAAGTCTGCCTCACAAACGGCAGATGAGCCGACGATAGACACGGCCCTCGTCCAGAAGGCGATCGAAATCCAGGATCGGCATACAACGCAATTGATGCAGATGAGCGGCGTTGCCGGGACGGGAATCGCCGCCGACTCGGAGGGAAATCCGGTCATCAACGTCTACGTCAATTCGCAGGATCCCACCCAGCATATTCCGGCGCAGTTGGAGGGAACGCGCGTGCAGATCGAGGTTATCGGAAGTGTGACGCCCATCGATCCCTCGGCGGCAAAAACACCATCTACGCCAACGCCGCAGCCGCAGCGCGCGGCCAAACCGACCGGCCTCACAAGCGGCGTCAATCCCAGCTCCCGGTTTACACGTCCAGTGCCGATTGGCGTGTCCACCGGCAATCAGGCGAAATGCATGACCGGCACGATCGGCTGTCGGCTGAAGGACGGCAACGGAAATTATTATGCTCTCAGCAATAACCACATTTTCGCTCTTCAAAACAAGGCGTCTCTCGACAGCGGAATTCTCCAACCGGGGCTGAACGACACTTCATGCAAGTTTGTTTTGGACAATTCAATCGGGTCTTTGCAGGTCTATAAGCAAATCTTCTTCGGTGGCGTCACCAACGTCATGGACGCTGCCTTGGCGCGTTCGTCGGCGGAAAACCTTACGAATGCCACTCCAAGCGATGGTTATGGCACTCCCCGTCAACAAACGGTCAGCGCGAAACTGGGGCAAAAAGTCAAAAAATATGGAAAGTCAACCGGTCTGACAAACGGCACTGTGACCGCCGTCAACGTTACATTGAATATCCGCTATAGCAGCGGAACCGCGACTTTCGTGAAGCAAATCATTGTCAGTGGCACGAACTTCACAAAAGCCGGCGACTCGGGCTCTCTGCTCGTCGCGGACGCGGACAACAGCCCGGTAGGACTACTCTTTGCGCAAGTCAACTCCTCCGTCGCCGTCGCGAACCCGATTAGCGAAGTTCTGAACGAATTCAGGAAAACGATCCCAACCCTGGCGATCGATGGAAACTGAAAGTGTCGACACCCTATCGCGCGATGAGGAGCTGCTCTCTCAAAGTGAGAACCCGATTGTGACGCTAAATTCAATCGGCGATTTTCCTTCGGCGGCGACCCCATGCCAAAACCCAGGGAAAACAGAATGTACCCAGCAGCACGATCGATGATGGCTCGGGAACCTGACCAATGGGCCCCCCGCCGAAGGGAACGGACAGACTCCCCCCGCCGCCATAGGCGTTGCCTGCCCCCCCTGACTGGTTGATCTGAAGGACAAATCGCGAAGAGTTGGCGGTAAGGCCGACAAACAGGGGATTCGTTCCCGGCACGAATGTTCCGCTGAAGGTAAAGTCACGCGTCTCGGGGCTGGCTGTCGCATTTTCCGCGAAAGCACTCGCTGTGAAGAATCCGAAGTCGGCGCTGCCGAATGAGAAAGTGCTTCCCGTCGCGACCGTGAACGTCACCGGAGGGAGGAGATTGCTCGGAGGGTAGCCGAAAAAGTTGATCGTCTGGCTGAAGTTCGTTCGCAGAATTAAATCGAACGAGGTATCGGTCAACAGTGCGCCGGTGTCGCCGGCGACAGACTCAAGACCGAATCCTTGTGAACCCACAATGAAATCGGCCCTCGCAGATTTGGCAGCGCAGCATGTGGCAGCGACGAGGGCCGCTACCAGCACGATGATCTTATTCATGATGTCTCCTTAAAACGAATGGAATGCGTGAAACGACGACGAAAGTTACAACTTGCAAATCCATCCGTGGTCTGCACACCGAAAACTAAAACGAAAAAAGCCGACGTGGAGGAACACCCGGAAGTGCTCCTCCACGTCGGCTTACTCAAGAACGGGTCTCCCGGCACGGCCGGGTTACCCTTTAAGCAGTCATCCGACGACTTCAACTCATCGCATCTTCGCCGCAAAAGCAGAGCCAAAGATCTCGCTCGACTTCGCCACAACTTAGATGCTAGCAAGTCCAGCCGCTGTGGCAAGTGATAATTCTTCTTTTATGAAAATTCTTCTTTTCGGGTTTCCATCGTGCGGTTCGCGCAGGCGGGCCTTTTATGTTGTCCAAGAATTTCCGCGTTCGGTGAATGATTCGACACGTAATCATTGTGTTCAATGCTCCGCGCGTTAAGATTTTGGACCAACGGACCCGCAATGAATTGGTCGTGGGTTCGCATTCGGATGACTGACTGAAGAGTAACTCGGCTTTGCCGGGAGACTCGTCGAGAAGTAAGCCG
>JAGVKR010000813.1 GCA_020050375.1 Planctomycetales bacterium | reverse complement strand
CCGCGAGTCCCGACGATCCGACGCGGCAGTTGAAGCTCGCCGAAGCGCTCGGCGCCAGCCAGCAATACCAGGAAGCGCTCGACATGTGCATCAGTGTCATCGCGAATACCAGCGGCGACATCCGGGAAGAGGCGCGGAAGACGACGGTCAACCTGTTTCACATGCTGGGTCCCGAGGCCGAGCTGACCCGCACATATCGCCGCAAGCTGGCGACCGCGTTGTATTGAACCGTCCCGTCGGTGCAAATGGGCTGACGTGGGGTCCGGGCGTCCGTTAGAATCGAGAGTGGCGGTTTACGCCCCGCACGCTCCTCATGAAATGAATCTGGAGGAACCGACAAGATGCCGGTCTTTGTCAAAACAACTCGCTCGCTGCCCGTCGCTGGCCTGCTGCTTCCGGCTGTCCTGTTGGGGCTGCTGACGGGCGCGGCCCAGGCGCAGGGTGTGCGCGGTCAGGCGGTTGTCAATCTGTCGTTCGATGAAGTGTCGGGCGCGGCGCTCGATACGGCGACGGCCGGGGCCGCGAAAGACAACGGCGCGCTGGTCAGCAATCCCCCGCGTATTGCCAGCTCGTTTCCGGGACAGTCGGGCCGGCAGGCGCTCGTGCTCGACGCGGCCACAAAGCAGTCCGTGCAGATCGCCGATAGCGCCGATCTCGACCGATCCGACGCCGTCTCCGTCAGTCTGTTCTTCGTCAATCTGCATTCCGCAGCGGACGAGCCGTTTCATGGAGTTTTTGCCAAACGCGACGACGCGGGGGCCAAGAACGCCAATTACGGCATCAATTATTCGGTCAAAGGAGATGCGTTTCAGGTTTACGTCAACGACGGCAGTGGATTCAAGACGGCGACGTACAGCACACAGGCGGCTGTGGGATATCGCCGGCCGGTGTTCATCACCGCTGTGTTTGAAGTCGGCGACGCGCCGACTCCCGATGCCGACGAGGACAAAGATGACGTGCTGATCCGGTTTTTTGCGAATGGCGCGCCCGTGACCGCGAAAGCGGCAACAGGAGGTGTTGTGACCGGCGCCGATGTGTGGTTGACCGATGTCAAAGCTGCCACGCTGATCAACGACGCGCCCCTCACGCTGGGGAGCAGTACTCCCGCGCTGGAACATGCCAATTGCGTGATCGACGAGTTCTCGCTGTTCGCGAAGGCCCTGTCTGCCGAGGAAGCGGCTGCCCTGTTTGTGGAAGTCGCCGGCCCGAATTCCAAAGCGGAGCTGGCAACGATCGAGTTGGCCGTTCCCGCGACGCCGCAGATCCGCGAACTGTCGCTGCAGGGTCTCCAAAGCGGCCAGACTTCTGTCTTGGCCGTCAGCGGTGCGAACCTCTTGCCGGCCCCAGGGCTGGTGCTCCCCTTTGCGGTAGAGCGTGTCGCGGTGCGGCCCGGTGCCACGGCTGAGCGAGTGGAATTCGAGGTGGCATTACCCGCTGGCGTTGCCGCCGGACATTACCCGCTTCGCGTGCGAAATGCGTCTGGAATCAGCGGTGCCCTGACGCTGGCGGTCGACGCGCTGCCGCAGGCAGCGTATGCCGACAGCACTCCTGACAAACCCGTCACACTGCCGATCGCGATTTCAGGCACGCTCACCGGAGAGCAGCAGCACCGCGTCTATTTCGCAGGAAAAGCCGGCCAGCGCGTCGTCATCGATCTGGAATGCAAGCGACTGGGGTCGGCGATGGACCCAGTTCTCGAGCTTCGCAATCCGCGACTGGCCCCGCTCAACATTGCCTGGGGCAAACCGCAGTATCGCGGCGACACCCGCATCGAAGCGACACTGTTCGCCGACGGAGTGTACAGCGTCGATTTGCACGACCTGGCCTACAAGGCCCCTGGCCCGAACAGCTATCGACTCAAGATCGGAGACCTGAAGATCGTCGACACGACGTTTCCTCCGGCGGTCGCTTCGGGCGCGCAGCAGACGGTGGCGGCCATCGGTCCCGGAATGGATCCGACGACGACATTACCGGTCGATATGCACAATCAAGTTGCCGGCATTTTCCAGCCGGTCAATCTGCCGGCCACGCTCGGCGTGACGGGACCGGCGCCGTTGGTCGTAGTCAGCGATGCCGTCGAAACGCTCGAAGCGGCCCAACCCGAAGGTCAGCTTCAGACGGTCGACGTTCGCTTCGCCCAACGGGCGCACGTGCCGGTTGTCGTCAACGGCCGCATCAGCCGTCCCGGCGAGACCGATCGTTATCTGCTGCAGGTCGCTCCCGGGATGACGCTCAACCTGTCGGTCGAAAGTCATGGAATCCGATCGCCGCTCGACGCCCGCCTGCTGGTGCTCGCGCATCCCGACGGCAGCGTGCTGGCCGCCAGCGAAGAGCGGCCGACGCTCGATTTCGCCGTCCCGGCCGGCGTCTCTTCGGTTGAAGTGGCGGTCCGCGACCTGAACCGACGCGGAGGGCCCGACTATGTCTACCGCCTGCGCCTCATCGCGGCTGGTCAGCCTGATTTCACGCTGTCGCTCGACGCCGAACGGATCGCCCTTTCTCGCGATGGCACAGTCGCATTGCGTGTGGACGTGAATCGCGCCGGTTACAACGGCCCGATCGCCTTGGCGCTGGATGGACCGGCGGAACTTTCGATCGCGCCGACCGAGATTCCCGCCGGAGTCTCGAAGGCTTTGCTCCTGCTGAAATCGCAGAGCGCCGACAGCAATGGAGAGGCATTGATCCGCCGCGCGCGGCTCATCGGTCAATCGACCGGGCTGGAGCCGTCGCTGCGCCGCATGGCGCTCGCGCCGGCCGACAACAAGCTGGCGCTCGTTCCGGCAGAATGGACCGAGCTGATGGTGGCCCTCGCGCCGGCGAGCGGCACCAGCGTGGAAGTGAACCCGGTTCCCACGGTCGTCTTCAAAGGAACGGAGATTTCCCTGCCGGTCCTCCTGAAGCGAACCGATCCGAAGCTGGCTGGTCAGGCTGCCCGACTGACGCTGCGGACGACGGAAGCCGCGCGGACGCGGACCGACAACTCCAACCCGGCGGCCCCCAAACAGGTCCCCGTGCCGCTCGTGCGGAGCCTGCCGGAACAAGCGTTGGCCGCCGGCGTGACTTCGGGATCGATTCGCGTCGTGCTCCCGCTCGAAATCGAGGAAGCGTCGATTGACGCCATGATTCGTGTTGATTTCGTCCCGCAACCCTTTTCGGACAGAGTCGTGGCCAGGCTCGACTCGGCCCCCATTCGCCTCGCCGTCCAGAACGCCGTGACGCTCCAGCCGGCCGCCAATGCACTCGCACTCGCTGGCAAGACCGAAACAAAACTCACCGGCACGGCGAAGCGGACCGCCGGTTTCGCCCAGCCGGTCGAGATCGCGCTCGTCAATCTGCCGGGCGGCTACAGCGCTCCCAAAGTGACGCTCGCCGCCGATCAGGAGACCTTCGAGATTGTCGTCACTGCACCGGAAATCGCGGCCGCCGCCGATCTGCCGAATGTGGCGCTCCGCGTGACCGCAACCGATGGCAGCCCCCTTTTGAAAGATCTGCCGATTGTGACGAAGGTCACGCCGGGGAAATAGAACCGGGTGGCCTTTTGTCGGTGATTCCCCAGGCGAGCTGTAATGACTGCCGCCGTTCACTACCGGATGGCTCGTCCGACGGATGTCGCGGCGCTCGCGCAGATGAACTACCAATTGATCCGCGACGAAGGGCATCGCAACGGCATGTCGCCGGTCGAGCTCGAAACGCGGATGCGCGGCTGGCTGGACGGTGAGTACGAGGCGGTCGTGTTCGAGAACGACGTGGAACCAGTCGGCTATGCGCTGTACCGGCGTGAACCCGATCACGTTTATCTGCGTCAGTTCTTCGTGCTCTCCGCATATCGCCGACAGGGAATCGGCCGCGCTTCGCTTGCCTGGCTGCGGACCCGTTGCTGGGCGAATGCCTCGCGAGTCCACCTGGACGTCCTCGTCGGCAACCAAACCGCCCACGACTTCTGGCGAAGCGTTGGATTCACCGATTATTGCCTGACGATGGAATGGAGCAAGTAGGGAGCGGCTCCATCCGAAAGGTGATATGGAATTCGCGCGCGCTTCCAGCCGTAATAATCTGCCTTCAGTGAAAGGCACCAAATGGACAATCATCGCTTGATACTCGAGCCTGGTGTGGATTCACAACCGAACGAACCTGTCGCCCGCCCGCACTCTGCCGACTTCCTCATGGAGGAAGGGCGAAACCACTGGTGGAACCGGGATTTCCTGGAGCTGATGGGGCGACGGCTGCGATTGGACG
>JAGVKR010000380.1 GCA_020050375.1 Planctomycetales bacterium | reverse complement strand
GGCAGACGAGCTGGCGCGGGTCGTTGGTGAATTGCTCGACGATCGGCCGAAGCGGGAAGCGTACGGCCGCGCGATGCGACAACTGGCGCAACCGAAAGCCGCACGAAACGTCGTGGAAGTGTTGCAAACTTTGATCGCAACGCCTATCAAGTGAAGCGCCACGTCAATCCAATTCAGGAAGGAGCCTGTCATTTCGAACGCCAATGATCTCTTGTTGATTACCGGAGCTTCGGGCCTTGTGGGAGGGCACGTTGCCGAACGGGCCCGCGCCATGGGCCTTCGAACCCGGGCCCTGATTCGCGGCGGCAGTGATTCGCGATTGCTCGACCGGCTGGGCGTCGAGAAGGCTGATGGCGAGCTGATCGACCCCGAGTCGCTCAAGAAGGCGGCCCACGGAGTGACGATCGTCATCCACTGTGCCGCCAAGGTGGGAGACTGGGGACCGGTCGACGATTATCGGGCCGTCAACGTCCGCGGGCTTGAGCATCTGCTGAACGCCGCCGAAAACAACGGCACGCTGCGGCGGTTCATTCACATCAGCTCGCTAGGGGTTTACGAAGGTCGCGATCATCACGGCACCGACGAAACGGTCGCGCCGAGCACAACCGGGATGGACGGTTATACGCTGACGAAAGTGGAAGCCGAGCAGCTCGTGCTGAGGCACATCCGCGAAAAGAAATTGCCCGCGACGATCCTGCGTCCCGGCTTCATCTACGGGCCGCGCGACCGGACGGTGCTCCCCAAGCTGCTCGAGCGCTTGAAAGCAGGGCAGGTGAAATACTTCGGCTCCGGCGAGCAGCTCATGAACAACACGTTCGTGCTGAACCTGGTGGACGTCATCTTCGACGTGCTCGACAAGCCCGAAACGATCGGCCAGATCTACAACGTGACCGACGGGGGGCTGGTCAGCAAACGCGATTTCATCTCGACAGTCGCCACGCTGGCGGGTTGCCAGGTGCCCCGCGCCGCCGTGCCGATGGGGGTCGCGCGGTTTCTGACGACTGTCAGCGAAAACGTGTATCGCTGGCTGGGGAAGAAGGAAGCGCCGCTCTTGTCGAACGCCAAGTTCAAGTTCCTGGGGTTGAACCTGGATTTCAGCATCGAGAAGGCGAAGCGCGAGCTCGGCTACAAGCCGCGATTCACGTTCCAGGAAGGGATGACGCAAACGATCGACTGGTTTCGCGAGCAGGGGAAACTGTAGGCGCTCGCGAAGAGCGCAAGCGAAAATCAACCAGCGATACCTGATTAAGCGACTCTCAACGAGCTTGCACTCTTCGCAAAAACAGATGGAAAAAATCGCTCCGGAATTTTCTGGACGCGCCGGTACGCCGCGATATACTGAGAGCCAAAGGGGCAGCGATAGCCAAAGGGGCAGCGAAAGGAGGTGGTTGGTTCCCAATGTGCGAAGAGTCGTGGTGGAAGGGGAGCCTCATGGCCGATGGTGGGCTTCGTACATCGCCGTGAGTTGAGCCAGTCGCCAACCCTCGTTTTGGCCGGACATGCTGTACAGTGCGGCCAAGGCGATCGACGCGCACGGCCCTCACATCCTGCTAGCGGGGAAAAAACGACCTGCCCGCCCGTGAGGCTCCGGGACCATGAGCGAACGAATTCGAGTGGATCGTTGAGCCACGAGGCGCCGAGTGTCGGTCGCCCGGTTTCGATTCACTGCAAAAAGAACGCCTTCTCGGCGTGACGCACCAGCTTCGGGTCTTTCGCGCTCAGTTCGCCGAGATATTTGACCGCTTGCGCCACATGGGGCGGCTGCTCGGGCTTGGTTTCTTTCGGCGTATCCGGCGGCACGTCTTTTGTCGCGGCGATCATGAAGCTGATGATCGCGGTCTTGATCGACTGGTCATTGTAATCGGGGAGCGAATAGAGCCGCATCACGTCGGCCATGACGCCCCAATCTTTCCAGCGCCCGAGGTCTTTGATTACGCTTTCAGTGAACGTCGGGTTGTCGAGGAGCAGCCGCATCGCTCGTTGCAGGCGGTTGCGCGGAATGCGATCGTTCCCGTACGTCCAGAAATAGCGAATCGCCACGATTGCCGGAAAAGCCTCTCCAGGGTCTTCGAGCGAATTCCGAATTCGGGTGGCTTCGAGACGTTCGAGCCCCTTTTCTCCCGTGAGCAACAAGTAGCCCACCATCACTCCTTCGATACCGAAACGACGTTGTTCGTCGCTGTCGTCGAGGATTCGTTTTTCGAGCAGAGCTGCGTCCGATTTGTCGCCGCACAAGCCCAGCATCAGGCCGTAGCCCGCCTGGCGGAGGTTGGGAAGCTTCTCGTCGAGCAGCCAACGGCGGATTTTCTCGCGCGGAAGCTTGTCGGTGATCGCAAAGATATCGGCGGCCGGTGCATTGACGAACTCGGCAAAGGCGTCGTTGGCGATCATCGAATCGGGGTATTCGAGAAAGCGGACGAAGTATTCGAGTCGCCGGGTTCGGGACGTTTCGGGCGACGGCGCCTGAACGATGTATTGAAAGCTCGTCTCGGTCACGTCGATCGGGGGATAGTCCCATTTGATCGTGCCGGCTTCGGTTTTGTTCCCCAGCAGAAAGACGAGGCTCCCCCGTTTGCCGGCGTGGTAGCCGTCGAGAGTCAAACGCTCCCCCTTTTTGAAGGCGCCTGCGGCGGCGCGCTGCACCTGGGCGATCTCGTAAGTCGTGGAATCGGCCGATTCAACGCTCGATGTCTTCGCGGAAACCCATTCGACGAGGAGAGCGGCCTCAGCCCGGGCGTAGCGCTCGGAGAGCGTGACGGTCGGCTGTCCGCAAATCGGGCAGGCCCGGGCGACGCTCGCCATCCCCACGCTCAGGAGGAGTGTGAGCGAACCAAAAAGAACAGCGCGGGATGAGGGCATGGGGGTCATTCCTTTGACCGGCGAGAAAGAGCAACTGAGAATAGCGAGCCGCCGGCTTAATGCCGGCGGTCCAGGAGGCTTGAACGGAGGCGCGATCGATTCATTGCGACCGATTCATTACGACGGTCGGCGGGGATTAACCCCGCTGCTCGCTGCATTTCACGAAACATTTGCGCTCGTCGGACGCATTCAATTCAAAAAGAAAAAGCGTTCGGCTTCGGTGACCATTTTAGGATCTTTTTCGCGAAGTTCCTGCAGGTATTTGGCTCCGTCGATCGCGTGCTGGGGTGGATCGCCTGCTGCGCCTCCCGAGGGGACGTCTTTGGTGCTGGCGATCATGTAGCGGATGATGGCCCGCTTGATCGACGGCACGTTGTACTCTTCGGTTCCGTAGAGCTTGATCAACCGCGGTTGCAGGCTCCAGTCTTTCCAGCGGGCGAGGTCGGCGATCACGAGATCGACCAGTTCGGGCCGATCGAGCAGGACCCGCATCGAGGCTTTGAGCCGATCGCCGGGGATGCGCCCGTTGCCGTAGGACCACATGAATCGGAGCGCCTGCATGGCGGCATAGGTTTCACTGAAGGGAATCTTCTTGTCGAGGAGCTTCGACTTTTCGATCACGTCGAGCCCCTTTTCACCCGTCAAAAGCAGATAGCCCCCGATGACGCCATCGATTCCCAGGCGGAAGTCTTCGGTGCTCTCGACGATTTTCTTCTCCATCAGCTGTACGTCTTCGGCAGTGCCACACAGTCCTAGCATCAACCCATACAGTCCGATCCGCGTCGAGGGAACGTCAGGGCTGGTGATCCATTTCCGCAGATTGTCGCGCGGCATCTCCTTCGAGATGGGAACGATGTCTTTATAGGGGGCGTTGGCGAATTCGCCGTAGGCGTCGGCGGCGACGTTCGGATCGGCGTGTTCCAGAAACTTGAGATAATAGATCAGCCGTTTGGCGGGGTCCGATTCGGGCGTCGGGGCTTCGATGATGTACTTGTATGACGCTTCGGTGACATCCAGCGGCGCGCCCCACTCGATCGCTTCTCCTTTCGATCGGCTCCCCAGCAGAAACAAAAGATCGCCCTTTTTGCCGGCGCGATACCGTTC
>JAGVKR010000604.1 GCA_020050375.1 Planctomycetales bacterium | reverse complement strand
TGCAAACCGTCGTGCAAGCTCTCCGCACTTACCTCCAAACTGGTCAGTTACCGCCGTTGCCTGAAAAACTTGCTGCACGCGGCTGAAGAGTTACCAAAGACCGCTATCCCAACGTCACCGACGAGCAGGTGCAGCAGGCCCGTGCGGCGTTCGGGCAATACATCGACACGAGTCCCGACGGCGTGCACTGGGCGCGACGGCCGCGGCGCGTGCTGGGGGCGGTTGGCGATTACATGATGGTCACGCGTGACCACCGCCAGCGCCGCTGGTGGCTCAACGAGCGGGCCAAAGGTCAGGGGGGCCGTAACGCCGCGCTCCGCACCAGCACCGATCTTGTCCACTGGTCGAAACCCGAAATCGTGTTCGACAACGGCCCCGACAGCGAAAACGGCCGGCTCTGGGAATGGCACGGCGGAATCACCCCGTTCAACTACGGCAACCTGAATCTCGGGTTTCTCGAGAAGTGGCCCAATCTCGGTTTCGGCGCCAACTGCGAGCTGGTCTCGCAGCGCGACGGCAAGGAATGGCGACGCGTCTCCCCCGGCACGACGTTTCTCGACGTCGGACCCGAGGGGGCCTTCGACCGCGTGCTCGCCTATCCCACGCACAACGGGCCGATCCGCATCGGCGACACGCTGTATCTGTTCTACACCGGCGGCGGGACGAGGACCGATCCGCAGCAGGGAATCCCCATGTCGATCGGCCTGGCGACATTGAGGCTCGACCGGTTCTGCGCTCTCGCCTCGTGGCGAACGCGCACCGCCGGGCGGATCGTCACCCGCCCCTTCGAGGTCACGCGACCGCGGCTGGAAGTCAACGTCGAATCGTTCGAGCTGACGCCATTGCGAGTCGCCGTCAGCAGCCCCGACGGCGAATTCCTTCCCGGTTATGGATTCGACGACAGCCGCGTCGAAAGCGACGCACGACAAGTCTACACGCGTGTCACCTGGAAAGACCGGCCCGACCTGCGCGAGTTGCGCGGCCAACAGGTGAAACTGCACTTCGAAATCAAAGGCTCGGCGTTTTACAGCTACCGTTTTCGCGATGCGACGATGTGAACAAGCAGAATGACGGAGGACAGAAGGATTCATGTCGAATGTCGAAGATTAAGAAATGTCGAATGAAATCCGAAATCCAAATGACGAACGGTTGGTGAGATCATGTTCGTCATTCGAGCTTGATTAGACATTCGGACTTCGACATTCGTCATTTCGCCTTCTGACCCCCGCAATCCACTTTCCCGAAAGCCAACGCTCCATGTCCCCCCTGCTTTTCGTTCGCCTGTGGCTGATGGTGTTTCTCCATTACTTCGTTTGGGGAGCCTGGTACGTGACAATGAGCACGTATCTGACTCAGACGCTGCACTTTCGCGGCGAGCAGGTCGGCCTGGCGTACGGCAGCACGGCGATCGGGGCAATGGTTTCTCCGTTTCTCGCGGGGATCGTCGCCGACCGCTTTTTCGCGACACAACGGATGCTGGGAACGCTGCACCTGCTGGGGGCCGGCTTGCTCTATCTGATCTCCACGCTGACCACTTTCCCGCTGTTCTACCCCGCTCTGGTCGCGTACACGATCAGCTATATGGCGGGGCACGGGCTGACAAACTCGCTGACACTGCACCACGCGAAGAACCCGCAGCGCGAGTTTCCGCTGGTGATGGTCATGGGGAGCGTCGGCTGGATCTGCTCGGGGCTCGTCGTGAGCTGGCTCAAATTCGAAGATTCGGCGTCGATGTTTCGCCTGGCTTCGCTGGCGGCGCTCGTGATGGGGCTCTACTCGCTCACTCTTCCGCACACGCCCCCCAAAGGGGCGGGGGCCGAGGTTTCGTTCCGCACGATGCTCGGTCTCGACGCCCTCAAGCTGATGAAGGATCGCTCGTTCGCGACTTTCATCGTTTGCTCGTTTCTGATCTGCATCCCGCTGAGCTTTTACTTCAGTTGGATGAACGCCTTCATGAACGAATTGGGAATCGCCAACGCGGCGGCCAAGATGACGATCGGCCAGGTGTCGGACATCGTGTTTCTCGCCCTGCTTCCCTTGCTGCTGCCGCGGCTGGGCGTCAAAGGAATTCTCGTTCTGGGGATGGCGGCGTGGGCGCTGCGGTTCGGGCTGTTCACGGTATTCTCCACGCAACAGGACGCGATGTGGATGCTGTATGCCGGGATCGCCGTTCACGGGATGTGCTACGACTTCATCTTCGTGATGGGACGGATGTACGTCGACGCTCGGGCCAACGAAGAGATTCGCGGCGCCGCGCAGGGCTTTCACGCGTTCGTGACACTGGGCGCGGGAATGTTCGCCGGCTCGTGGCTCTCGGGTGTCGCCGGCCAGCACTACTCCAGCGGGGCTGGAGACGCACTCGCGCACGACTGGCGGATGATCTGGCTGACGCCGGCCCTTCTGTCGGCGGTGTTGATGGGACTGTTCGTCGTTTCGTTTCGAGACGACCGTTCGGCGGCGAAGCCGGTTTGAGCCATTCGCGCGAATTCGGACAAAATCACGAATTGCCGCAGATTTGTCTTTGCGGTTGCGCGACGCAGGCTTAGGATGTGCGCATCGGGGCCATTTCGGGGCATTCTTTTCGCAGACCATTCGAAGGTCTTTCGTCCGTCGGACGTCCGTTTCTGCACATCCCTCGACGGACAGGACCTTCTGCGGGATATCGTTGGTCTCGGCGGCACAGCGCGGGTGAATTCTGCGCGAGGTTCCACCGCACACTGCCGGTCCATCGCGTCCGAGAGTTCGCGTCAGAGATGGCGGGCTGTCGATGACTGCGCTCGACAGGCTGGTCTCGGAATTGTTCGGCGTACCGGGCGGGGAGCGGGGAATCCCCGAGGCGTTCATTCGCCAGGCCGCCCGCGCACACCGCATGCTTCTG
>JAGVKR010000071.1 GCA_020050375.1 Planctomycetales bacterium | reverse complement strand
TCAACTCACCATTCACACGGCCGACTTCCTCCGGGCGCTGGCCGTGGCACCCGAACTTTTCGTGTTGACAAAGCACTAGCCTCACTTCAAGAGCGTCGCCTTCTTCGGTGGTTTGAATTCCTCGACCTCGTGGCTCCGCCAGCAATACCAGCTCGCGATCGTGGCATAAGGGCGCCACGGCGTCGCGATGCGATGGCTCGTTGCCTTGTCCGGCAATTCAGGGAGACCGTAGAGGTTTTTGAGCGCCATTTTGATTCCCAGGTCGTCGTGGGGAAACACATCAAGCCGCCCGAGTGAAAACATCAAAAACATCTGCGCCGTCCAGACGCCGATTCCCTTGACCTGTGTCAGCTCGGCAATCACCTCGTCGTCCGACATCCTCCCGGTGCGATTCAGCCGCACATCGCCCGCGGTGACTTTTGCGGAAAGATCGTGCAGGTACGACGCCTTCTGCGACGACAGGCCAACAGCCCGTAATTCCTCGAACGACAAATCGGCGAGTCGTTCGGGCGTCATCCGCGCTGGGGAGACCAGGTTTTCCAGGCGCATGCGGATCGAGCGGGCCGCCTTGCCGGAGATCTGCTGCGAGATGATCGATCGGACGAGCATTCGAAACCGATCGCGATCGGGCGCAAGCGTGAACGGTCCGACCGCGCTGATCACCGTACGCATCACGGCGTCGCGCCTTCGCAAATGACGGAGCGCCTTCTGGATGCTCGCCGGATCGAATGCCACGTCAGGACGCTTTCCGCAGGAAACCGACAATCCGCTCGAACTCGTCATTCGAGCTGAAGTGGATCATCATCCTCCCGGCTTCCTTCCCTTTCAAGCGTATCTCGACCTTGGCGCCGAGCAGGTCGCGAAGCTGCTGCTGCAATTCGAGGACGTGGTTGCTGACGATCGCTGTCGTCACCGGTTTGCCGGCGGCGTTCTCGAAGGGGATTGTCGCGCCGTCCGAATCCTGGTTGCGGATCCGCACCTGGTCTTCGGTCTGCCGGACGCTCAGATGCTCCGACTGAATCCGCTGGCACATGGCGATCTGGTCGGCTTCGTGCTCGAGCGGCAACATCGCGCGCCCGTGACCGGCGCTGATCTTTCCCTGCTGGAGCGCGATCTTCACGAAGTCGGGAAGCTCGAGCAGCCGCAGGCAATTGCTGATCGTCGAGCGGTCTTTCCCCAGTTTCTTCGCCAGCTCCTCGATTGTCCCGCCGAATTTGTCGAGGTACTCCTGAAAGGCCTGTGCCTTCTCGAGGTCGTTGAGATCGGCCCGCTGGACGTTCTCGATAATCGCCACTTCACAGACCGATTTGTCGTCGAGCTCGATGACCCGGCAGGGAATTCGGGCGATCCCCACCTTCCGGGCCGCGAGCAACCGCCGTTCACCGGCAATGAGCTGGAAACCGACCTCGACCGCACGAACGAGCAATGGCTGCAGGACGCCGTGCTGACGGACGCTCTCGACCAGCTCGTCGAGCGCGTCCTGATGGAATTCCTTGCGCGGCTGCCAGGGGTTGCG
This sequence comes from Planctomycetales bacterium, assembly GCA_020050375.1. Lineage (GTDB taxonomy): Bacteria > Planctomycetota > Planctomycetia > Planctomycetales > Planctomycetaceae > SIAF01. Next base: position 2,425 of record JAGVKR010000071.1, on the reverse strand, counting down.
GGAGATCAGATGCTCTTCGACCACCATGAACTCGCCGGCGGGCGCATCGGCGAGCACGGGTTCGTCCATCAGCGCGGGGCCGTCGCCGCCTCCCCCGATGAGCGAGCTCAGTCCCCGTCCGAGGCGGCGGCGAATCTGGGGCATTCCATCGTGCGGTGCGTTGAGCTGTAGATTCTGGCCGTCGTTTGCCTGAGTATCGAAGCTCTGCAAGTGCTCATCCATGAGGCGCAAGTCCTTCCGTGCGGGTTTCACGTGAAACGAGAGAAAATGAGTCCGCCGGCGGGCGTTCGTCGGGCTCGATTCCGGTTGTGCGTGGCTGACAGTTGGTATCGGTCGAGGCGAAAGGGGGGTCGCAATTCCGTCAGCGACGAACCCCAAACTTCTCCGGCCTACCCGAAGCGCGCGGATTCTAAACGCACTCCCCAAAACGAGGCAAGAGGGGTTCGCACACGACAAAGCGCCGGGGCGTGTCGCCCGACGTGCGTTGTTACAGGCAATTGCAGGCCCGCAAAACTCGGGGCGACACGCCTCGGCGCTTTGTCTAGACCGTTTCACGTGGAACGCAGGGAAGCTGGGCAGTTTCTACGCCTGGCTTCAGTCGACGCGAAAGAGCGAGATACGGTATCGGCAAGGACCGAGCTCCCCCCTCACCTCGCGATTGTCCCGCCACGCACGAGTGTCCACAAGTGGCATCCACCAGCGATTGTCCAGCCCCACGACGTCGCTCGGATCGAGGCACGCGGAGCTGACCATCCTCAGACGCTTGGCCGCGGTGTCAAACTCCGCTTCAAACCCATTCGTTCGGATCGCCTGCTCACCGATCAAAATGAAGGATTTCAGTTGTAGCCGCGGCGCGTCGGGGTAAGCCATCGCCAACGACGAAACCGGGCGGACAAATTCTGCACCGGCGAGACGGACCTGAAACAGAAGAGCCGGCTCGGCAAACGTGTAGATCACGAAGGGGTCGTCGTCAGCCCGATCGTCTGGCATTCTCGACCGGCACATCCTGATGATATTCGCGGCTTCCTCCTTCACCCCCGTCCGCGATTTCCAGCCGGGAAAGCCTTGCAAATAGGATTCTGTTTCCAGGGCGTACATTCCCAACAGGCCCGCTCCGACGGATCCAAACAAAATCACGCCGCGCGGCAGCGGAGAATTTGAGCGACTCAGGACAACTCGATAGAAGAAGCCGGTCGCGCTCGCTTGTTTCCCGGTGGCGACCTGACCCAGAAAGGAGACAAACAGATAAACTCCCAGTCCCCCCGCCAGCCAGCTCGCCATGACCCACGGGAGCGTCAAGCGAGGGTAAGGGGTGTACAAGGGGGTCGTCAGCGTCAGGCCGACAAACCAGGCGGCCAGCATCCAAGCGGCCAGTCGGACTCGCTCCCGCACATCGGCTTGCTCAATCTGGTTGGCTACGGCAAGTGCTGCCACGAGACCCAAGGCGCCGACGCACGCCGTTAGTCCCCATCCGCGGAAACTGGCCGACAAGAGCGACAGGAGGCCGACTGCCAGCCAGGAATCGAACGATCCCGCGAGGGAGTTCCACGTGAAACGCCGCGAGCCGAATGTCACCCAAGCCGTCGTGACGAGCAATGCGATCAGCGGCGCATGCTGGCCGGCGGTCCCTTCGAGCTGCGTCAGGTTCCCGAACTGTGTCTGGCAGGCGTCTGTCCACCCCGCAAATCCCACGAGATACCCGCGGTGGTTCGCCGCAACCGCCCCGTAGCCGCCCATCGATTGCAGGCTCCATAGCCAGGGAGACCAGGTGGCGAAGGCGATCCCGGCGACTGCCAGCCAGCGGAAAAGGGAAGTGGTGAGTTCGGAGTTCGGAATGTGGAATGCGGAGTTGGATTCGATCGATCGCGGGGGGGATGCTTTCGCTGGCTGGCCTGCGAAGTCGCCCGGAGAGGTGGTTCGACTCGAAGCCCGAGCACCGAATGGCGCGAAACCTCCCTCCCAACTTCGCAGGACGCACCACGGCACCATCCCCGCCCCGCCAATGGCCAGCGGCAGCCAGCCGTTGTACTTCGTCCACCAGGCGAGGGCTGTGAAAAGTCCGGCGGCGATCGTCGGCCCTCGCCCTCCCTCCGCCAGCGCCTTCCAGATAAAATAGACCGCCAGCAACAGCCAGAAGCACAGCAGCACGTCGGTGAGCGCTGTGCGGCTGAAGACGATGTGCGGGTCGCTCAGCGCCGCCAGCGTCGCCGAGGCGAGCCCCGCCGCGGGGCCGAACCATTCGCGCCCCACCCACCACACGAGGGGAATCGTGAGGCACCCCGCGACAAGGCTGGGGAGCATCGCGCCGAAATTCGACGGTCCGAACACCAGGAAGACCGCCTCGATCAACGCGGGGAGCAGCGGCGGTGCATACAGGTGCTGCGCCGGGTAGCGGAAGCCATCCTCGGCGTCGAACCAGACATTC
>JAGVKR010000175.1 GCA_020050375.1 Planctomycetales bacterium | reverse complement strand
CTGCTCGAATTTAACAATCAACTGAGTTCCGCTCTCGCCTCGCTCGATATTCTCGATCGATGAATAATCCGGGATCACGGTCTTCACGTAAGATTCAAACACGCTGTACGCCGCGGGCTTTTGCCCGAGCAATGCTCTCAAGCACGATGCGTAGTTCGCGGCGTCGTCCTGCAGCTCCATCGACGGTTCCTCGGAGAAACCCGTCATCACCGCCGGAATCGGTGCGATGAGGATCATGGAGGCGAGGAAGTTCTTGATGTCTTGGATATCTCGTGCACCAGGCCGCTCATTGATGACTGGTAGTGCCACAATGTGCCAATCGACGCGGAACGCCGCTCCGCCGGAGAGCTGAATATCCGATTGGTGGCGCGTGAAGGTGACCTGCCCATCAACCGAAAGGCTTTCATCCAGGATACGCGCCTCCTGGAAATTTGCGGGCCATTCGAAGGAAACCGAGTACTTGAAGCTCTTGCCAGACAGCGTAAGTTCAACCTCGAACCGCATCGGATGATCCAGACGATGCTGGGCGAAATCGCTTGCAGAGATCAGATTGCGAACCCGGTTGGTGCCACGGCAAATGCGTTGAAACAGCCTGAGGCAGTTCAACACGGTCGACTTTCCCGCCCCATTCTTGCCTATCACTAATACGGATTGGCGCCCATCAAGTCCAAGATCGAGCGTGAAATTCTCGAGGCAACGAAAGTTGTGGGCGTAAAGGCGTTCGATCATAAGAACCGCGGCAATCCTGGGTTACTCGTGATTGAGAAGCCGGCGAATTCTCTGGGCGTAATATGCCGCCGTTTCAGATCATGGCTTAGTTCAATCAGCCCTGGCAATTTTATCTGTTGTCCCCCTGCATTCGCCAGCCCTAAGCGGAGCTAGGTCACGTTTCCCTCCGTTCGCGCAGGCGATCCATCGCCCGCGGGGACAAACGTCGTCATCATCCGGTCATCGGCGGTCTGCGGAGCAGCGGCGGCGACCGTGACAGCGATCCCCGTCGGGGCATGTTCCAGCCACCAGCGCTCGGCTTCGCGCTGCGACCATAAATTTGCGCTGGCGCAGCTTTCCAATTCCGCGACAAGTTGCCGAGCCGAGGGGGGACGGTCTTCCGGCCGTTTTGCCAGGCACCGCATCAAAATGTCTTCGAGATCGGCGGCAACCGGTCTTCCGCGTCGCACGGAAGGACGCACCGGGATTGCCGTCGAATGCTGCATACAGACTTCGAGCACGTTCTGCCCGGTGAAGACGGGGTGGCCCGTCAACAGGAAATACGCCACGGCGCCGACGGCGTAGAGGTCGCTCCGCGCACCGACTTCTTTCGGCCGCTCGATCGCTTCGGGCGACATGTACAGCGGGGTGCCCGTCAGGCTCCCCGTGGCCGTCAGCGTCAACGACTGCTCGTCGTCGGAACGGACGAGTCCGAAGTCGAGCACTTTCACGAAGTCGTACAGACCGCCGCGCTCATTGAGCATGATGTTGGCCGGCTTGATGTCGCGATGCACAAGCCCCGCTTCGTGGGCCTCGGCAAGCGAGCCGCAGACCTGCGCAAGAATGTAAATCACGCGCGCTTCGTCCTGAGGGCCGTAGCAATCGACCAGCTCCTGCAGCGTCACCCCTTCGAGGAGCTCCATCGCGTAATAGAAGAGCCCTTCCGGAGTTCGGCCGTAGTCGTAGATCGCGATCGTGTTGGGGTGGTTCAACGTGCATGTCAGGCGGACTTCGCGCTCGAAACGGCGGACCGAATCATCGGTCGTCTTTTCGATTTGAAGAAGCTTGATCGCGGTTGGGCGACGGAGCATCGCGTGATGACCGCGATACACGATCCCCATCCCCCCGGCTCCGATCTTCTCGTCGAGCATGTACTGGCCGAGCTGCCTGGCCTCGAGCGCCGAGCGACGGGCCGAACGTTGCAGCCGGGAGACCGCCACCGAGAACACGCACAATCCCGCCGCCGCAAGAGCCAGCAGGCTGAACAAGCCCCAGAATACCCGAGGAAGGATGCTCAGCGGCTGGTACGCTTCGGCCATATCGACTTCGTTGGCAATGCCGAATTTGTAGTCGTCGAGCCAGGTCCAGGCGCCGATGACCATGACGCCGCGGTAATCGCGATACCCCTGCGCATCAACACCCGTTTCTCCGGCAATGGCGCTTTTGACCATGCGCGTCAGCGGCTGATCGCTGCGCCTGAGCGGAGAGCGGGCGCCGGAAATCAGATCGACCTGAGGATCGCGAAGCTCGAGATTGAGCGTCGAGCGAGCGACCGGGCGCTCGGCGATCAGGCCGACGTTGACCAGATCGTCGGTGAACCGGCTCTCCGAGAGCATCACTCCCTGCGCGTCGAAGGCATACGTCTCGCCGGTTTTCCCCATCCGCGCCACCTGCAGAATGCGAGTGAAGCCGTGCTCGGGGCTCATCCGCAAACACAACGCGGCGATGGCCTTGTCGTCTTCGTCGAACACGGGGGCGGCGGCGAACATCGTCGGCACGCCGACCCGCTGTTCGCCGTCGACGTCGGTGAGCATGACCGTGCTGGGGATCGGATGCGAGACGGTGGGCCGACCGGCGAAAACCCGTTCGAAGAACTCGGAATACCCTGGCAGCGAGCTCTTGCCGACAATTTCTTCGTGCGACGCTGCCAGGATCCGTCCCTGGAGATTGACCAGCACGAAATCGAGGTAGCCATCGGCATCCAGCCAGGGATTCAGCTCCTCTCGCAACTTGGCCAGTTGTGGAGCGGCGAGCAGCGCGGCGATTGCCCCGTCGGGCGAATCTCCTAGCTTCACGATTTCCTGCACGACCTTCCGCACATCGCGGTCGTCGGCCGCATTCTCGGCGTTTGATTCCTGAAGCTTCATCCAGATTCGAAGCGCGGCAAGATCGGCGTTGAGCAGCGTGCGGAGCTCTTCGGAAAGCGTCGTCCGCATGGCCGATTCGATCGACGAACGAATCCAGCGACCGACTCCGGCCAACACCAGCGCTGCCAGAAGCGGCCAGATCCAGATCTGTCGGCTCAAAAGCACCCGGGTTCGAGAACCGGTGCGGCCGAGATGAAAACCCGCCGTCGACTGCTTGATGGCGCTGACGTGATTCTTCAAAGGCGTTTCATCCGCCAGGTATTCGGCGATGGACAAAAGCGGCCGCCGTACCGCGCGGGAAGGCCCCGGCCGTGCGGACGCATCAATACTACCTCATGTCGGGCGACGGGTCGAACACACAAGACCGACGGCGACTACGCCCCGCTTGTTGGCTGCCAGACGCCAAGTCCTGTACAATGTGAAGGGCACATCCAGGCAGGGGCTCGCAGGTGTTGACAAACGACGGTCGCTCTTGCGAAAACGGATTTCGATTCGGCGGCAGCCGATTCGCACACATCTACAGCGAATCCAGTTCAGACACAAATTCCGGTCATTTTTCCGAAATTCATACCGTGATTAAGACGTTTCGTCTTTATTTAGACAAATCTCTCCTTCTCCCGTGTGTAAGATCATGGCCCGAACAGCGCAAGACGTGACTGATGCCGAATTGGCAGTCCTTCAGCTTCTCTGGGATCGCGGCCGCGACACCATCCGTCGCCTGACGGACACGCTGTATCCGAACGGCACCGGCGTCCATTATGCGACGGTGCAAAAGCTGCTCGAACGTCTGGAAGGGAAGAAGTACGTCAAGCGAAATCGCAACGACTGGCCGCATTCATTTCAACCCACGGTCGAACGAGCCGATCTGATCGGTCACCGCTTGCAAATGACGGCCGACAAGTTGTGTGCGGGCTCGCTGGCGCCATTGCTGACGAATCTGGTCAAAGGGAGTCGGCTGACGGCCGAAGAGAGACAATCGCTGCGCGTGTTGCTGGATGAGCTCGACGACGAAGTGAGTGGAAAAAAATAGATCCCATCCCCACGAGGTGCTCGCGTGGCGCCGCTGTTGCAGTTTGGGCTGATCAACGCGGTGCTGGCGACGCTGCTGGCCGGGGTCGTGTCGCTGATTGCCTGGCGGGATCGCCGGCCGGCGCTGATTCACCTGCTCTGGATTCTGGTCCTGGCGAAGCTGGTGACCCCGCCGCTCGTCAAAGTGGGAGTCGATCTGCCGCTCCCGACTCGCGGGGGCTCGGTCTGGCAGCGGACGTCTCCCTGGCTGCCTGTGGCCATTTGCGGAATCTGGGGTTGCGGCTCGGCCGTGTGGATGACGCGCCAGAGCTGGAGGGCGTGGCGGTTCCGGCAGTTGCTGT
>JAGVKR010000835.1 GCA_020050375.1 Planctomycetales bacterium | reverse complement strand
TTTCGTTCATCCGCGACAGCGACGAGGCGGCGTTCGTCACCCGGACAGGGCAGATTCGCGTCGTCAACCTGCCGCGCGGCGAGACGTTATTCGAACTCTCCCTCACGCCGCCGCAGCTCGAGAACCTTTCGAGCCTGTCGGTCTTCCGCGATCGCGAGCGGTATTACTTGAACCTACAGCGCTCGCAGCCATCGGTGAGGGGGCAGCCGCAGCCTGCAATCCATCACGTCAGCGACGCGGTGATCCCCACCGTTCCCGTCCACGGAGAGTTGTGGGCGGTCGATCGCAAATCGCACGAAGTTCTCTGGACCGGCTCGTTCGGCAACCGCTCGATCGTACAACTACCCGACTTCCGGCTGCCGGTGCTGGTGTCCCTGTACCGCGTGCGCAAGCAGGACCAGACGGCACTGGGAGTGGAAGTCATCGACGTTCGCACTGGCGAGTCTTTGGCGTCGCGCGACGATTTATTCTCCGATCGGCTGCTGCAGGTTCTGTACTTCCGTCAGCCCGGCGTCATCGCGCTCCGCGGCGGCAAGACCGAAATCCGCATCGAATTCCCCGACGACCTGGCGAGGTTGAACGCCGGCGAACCGCGGCGGTAGGGGGTGAGTTAGTATCACCGGCGGGACTTCGACACGATGAGGTTGCGGATCAACCGGTAGGCGACGAGTCCCAGCAAACCGATCCCGAGCAATGCCGAGACGAGCGCCACCGCAGCCGCGACGTTGATGATCCCCTGGGCCGGCCCTCTCCCCACAAAGGATGCGAGCCAATTGCGTAGCGGCGGGCCAGGGGGATACTGCAGGAAGAAGATTCCAAACAGCAACAACGCCCCGCCGACGATGGCGATCCCGTGATTTTTGTCCGAAAGGAATGCGCGACCCAAGTCTGTCAGTCGCCCGATTGGACCTTTTTGACGCTGTTTCATCATCGGGCGGTCAGTTGTCCGAGATCGGCACCAGGTACGTTGCCAGAGTCACAAGCGGAATTCGATCTGAATTCACAACCACGGCAGCCACTTCGCGAAGAATTGCACGGCCTCCGGGTCCTGGCCGAAGGCGTTGATCGCGTGGGCGCCGATCGCGGCAACCCCTTTGGCGTAGTATCCGACGCCGGCGCTGGCGATCACGACCAGGCCGACCGCCGCTCCACCAACGGCCACGCCGCCGATCGCGGCGCCGCCGAATGCCAATGGGGCGAATGCCAAGCCTCCCATCGCGAACAACAGGCTGAACGAAACGCCCCCCAGCGTGAGGAAGCCGAAGGCCAGTCCGCCGATGCAGATGAAGCCCCGGGCGATCCCGCCCAGCGCGAAGACGCCCGTGGCGATGTCTCCAACCGCAAAAATCGCACGGGCGTGGCCCCGGCGTTCGCCTCGCTCGGGATCGGGACCGGTGGCGATCTCCCACAGTGGAAGACCGAAGTACTCGGTCTCCGAGCGCTTGCGAACCCCCTTTGGTTGCATGCGGGAGCTACCGCTCGCCGCGGCGCGCAGCTCAGTCACTTCTTTTTCGAGCGATTCGAGTCGTTCGCGAAGATCGTCGGTTTCGTCAGACACAGTGGTGCCTCCCGAAGGGCAAAGCTCGAAAGACAAATGTCGAAGGAAAATCAAACCACAAAACCAGAAAAAGCCGACGCGGGCATTTTCCTCATTTCAGTTTTTGAATTTCCTTAGTCATTTGATTTTCGAGCTTCGTCATTCCCTACGAACCTGTCACACATCCAGCTCTTTGACGTCCAGCGCGTGCTTCTCGATGAACTCGCGGCGGGGCTCGACGTGGTCGCCCATCAGGACGCGGAAGATTTCATCGGCGGCCACGGCGTCGACCATCGTGACGCGGAGCAGCGTCCGGCTCTTGGGATCCATCGCGGTGATCCCCAGTTCGTCCGAATTCATTTCGCCGAGACCTTTGAAGCGCGTCAGCTTGAGCCCCTGTTCTCCCAGCTTTCGCAGCGAAGCCAACAGGTCACGCAGACCCGCGAGGGGGACTTCTTCCTCCTCGCAATGGAGCCGGAAGGGAAAGACCGGGGCGCCATTCTTTGTGCCGGCCGGCAAAAGGTCGTGGACCTTGATCCCGTATCCCGCCAGTTGCTCCAGCGCGTGATTGATCGCCCGAACTTCGTGCAGGTCGACAACCTGAAGTGTCGATTCGGCGGGAGCAGCCGCTTCGGTCGCCGGAGGCTCGCCATAGCCGGCCGGCGTAGCAGCAGCACCCGACGGAGGCGTCGTGCTCTTCTCGGTCGAAACGGCCCCCTTCCCGTCGTCGGCGACCTGCAGCTCGTGCCCGAGCTTCGTTTCCTGCTCTTCGAGAAACGCGTCGAGCGCAGCCTTGTCGGCGAACCAGTGCTGCTTGCGGCCGAGAAACACGCGGTACCGCGGCAACAGCCCCCGTGCCGTGAGCTGACGGGTCGCCAGCAATCGCAGCTCGATCCCCCGGCGTTCGAGGGTCAGCAGCGGCTCTTCCAATGCGCCGATCAGCTCGACCACCTTCCGCAACAACTCGCCTTCGAACACCGTACCGTCGTTCAGCCGCAGCGTGGTTCCCACCATCCCCAATTCGACCAGCTCGCGCATCATTTCTTCGGCGGTTTGCACGTAGCGCGTCGTCTTCCGTTGCACAACCCGGTACAGGGGGGGTTGCGCGATGTACACGCACCCCTGCTCGATCAACGGGCGCATGTGGCGAAACAGGAACGTGAGGAGCAGCGTGCGAATGTGGCTGCCGTCGACGTCGGCATCGGTCATCAGAATGATCTTGCCATACCGCCGCTTGGCGACGTCTTCCAGCTCGCCGCCGGGGTTGACGCCCACCGCCTTGAAGATCGACGCGATCTCTTCGTTGTCGAGAATCTTGACGAGTTGGGCCTTCTCGACATTGAGGATCTTGCCGCGCAAGGGGAGGATCGCCTGCGTGTTCGAGTCGCGGCCGGTGTCGGCCGATCCACCGGCCGAATCCCCCTCGACGAGAAACAGCTCGCTCGCGTCGAGATCGCGCGTGCGACAATCGCGGAGCTTTTCCGGAAGACCGGCGGAGGTCAGGGCTCCCTTGCGGCGGACCATCTCGCGGGCTTTGCGGGCGGCTTCGCGGGCCTCTGCCGCCGATTTGGCCTTCTGCGCGATTCGCTTGGCGACGCTGGGATGCTCTTCATAGAAGCGGTTGAGCGCATCGTTGGCGACCGAGGTGACGATCCCTTCAACTTCGCTGTTGCCGAGCTTCGTTTTCGTCTGCCCCTCGAACTGCGGATCGGGAACGCGAACCGAGACGACCGCCGTCAGTCCTTCGCGGAAGTCGTCGCCGGTCGGCGGATCGTCTTTGAAGAGCTCCTCTTTCTTGCCGTAGTTGTTGAGCGAACGCGTCAGCGCGCTGCGGAAGCCGCTGAGGTGCGTCCCTCCTTCGAGGGTGTGAATGTTGTTGGCGTACGTGCGGACGTTTTCCAAGTAGCCGTCGTTGTATTGCAGGGCGATGTCGACGTCGACGCCGTCCTGGCTTCCGTGGATCGTGATGATCTCGGGAAACACCGGCGTCTCGGTCCGATTCAGCCAGGCCACGTATTCGGTCAGACCGCCGATGTAGCAGTACTCTTCGTTCTGATTGCTGCGCTCGTCGGAGAACTGGATGCGAACGCCGCTGTTGAGGAACGCCAATTCCTGCAAACGTTTTTGGAGCGTGTCGAACGCGAATTTTGTATCGGGAAAGATCTTCTGATCGGGCTTGAATGTGATTTTCGTCCCGGTCGATTGCGTGCTGCCCAGCCGCTTGAGCGGGCTGGTCACCTCGCCGCGGGCGAATTCCATCACCCACACGTGCCCTTCGCGGCGGACTTCGACTTCGAGCCACTCGGAGAGCGCGTTGACGACGGTGATCCCGACGCCGTGCAATCCGCCGGTGCCGGTCTTGTAGCCCCCCTGCCGGTCGAACTTGCCCCCCGCGCCGACTTCCGTCAGCACGACTTCGACCGCCGGGCGGTTTTCCATCTCGGGCATTGGACCGACCGGGATCCCGCGGCCGTCGTCGGAGACGGTGGCACTGCCGTCGGCGTTGATGCGGACGGTGATCAGCTTGGCAAACCGGTTGACCGCTTCGTCGATCGAGTTGTCGACAACTTCGTACACGAGGTGGTGCAGCCCGCGGGGGGTGGTGTCGCCGATATACATCGCGGGCCGGGTGCGGATGTGCTCGATCCCCTTGAGCGCCTTGATCTGCTCGGCGCCGTATTCGGTTTCGGTCGCCTGATCGCCGGCGGGGGTCACGAGATCGTCGGGCATCGGAATCGCGTCGGTGCTCATAAGAGGTTCTAACAAAAATAGCCGCCATCAGAGGGATCGAATGACGAGTGTCGAAAAACAAATGTCTAAAGAATGACGAATGTCGGAAATGAAGAAAACGCAGCACAGGCGCGTCATCTTCGTCATTTGTTCATTTTTGTTTTTCGGATTTCATTAGACATTTTGATTTGATTTTCGACATTCATCATTCTGATTTCTGCGGGGTCAGATCGCTGTCGAGGCGGAACTTGACATCCCGGATCCGCAGGTCGGCATGGAGCTCGCGGAGCTTGTCGAGAAAGGCCACTCGATAAAAACCCGCTAGCTCCGAAAGCAAGGGAGCGCTCGCCACCGAGACTTGCAGCACTCCCCGTTTGATCGCCAGGGCGCGGGTCTGCCGGGCGATCGTCGCACCGGCGACTCCCGCCCAGGCGGATTGCAACTGCGCGTCCCCCTGCACGCGGGCATAGCCGCGAAACGCAATCAGTTCCGACAGGGCCAGTGAGAGGCGCTGCGGGCCAGGACGCTGTGCCATGGACTACCGGTCCCTCGACAGAGGCATCGCGATGTAGGTGTATCCGTCTTCCGTGCGGAACACTGCGGCGCTTTCCGAATCGGAGAGATCGAGCTTGAGCGTCTGCTCGGGCTCGAGAACCCGCAGAAAGTCGGCGATGTAGCGGGGATCGAACGTGATCACCAGCTCGGACCCGTCGTAGGCGATCGGAAGCTCGACTTTCGATTCGCCAATCTCCGCCGCGCGGCTGCAAAGCGTCATCAGCCCCGCATGGAACTGAAAGTCGACGCCGCGGCTCTCTTCACTGGTGACGATCTGCGCCTGCCGCACCGCGGAGTAGAACGGCCCGACCGTCAGGTCGAGCGTGATCTGGCTCTGGGTGGGGATCACATCCTGATAGCGGGGAAATCGTCCTTCCACCAGACGACTGTAGATCGTGGCGTGAGACGTTTTAACGAGCACGTCGTTCTGACGAATGGCGATGCTCACCGTCTCGTTCTCGTCTGTGAGGCTGCGTTCGATGAGCGACATGGCCTTGGAAGGCACGACCGGAGCGGGGTTTTCCGCCGCGCCCCCGCCACCCGCACACTGGCCGCGTGCCACCGCCAGCCGGCGGGTATCGGTCGCTGCGAGTGTGATCGCCTCTCCCTT
>JAGVKR010000143.1 GCA_020050375.1 Planctomycetales bacterium | reverse complement strand
TAGCCGCAAGGCGTAGCCGAGTGTCGCGATTGGAACCGTCCCGCGCCCCCCTCTTAGCCCAAAATTGCTTTTTGTCCCCGATTTAGCTTGATAGAGCCAGCATAAGTCATCACTATGGTGATTATGAGTAATGTGTACTGCATTTGGCGCTTTACGCAAAGTTTTCTACTCAGCAGCCTCGTTCATCCGGGAGACAACGTCCATCATGAAGCAGCTCATTTGGAGAATTACCGCTACGGTGCTGGGAATCGGGACGACGTTCGCCTCCATTCCGTCGGCGGAGGCAGGCCCGATCCAATGGACGGATTGGACGACGAACGCCTCCAGCGGCCCCGGATTCGTCGGCCTGGGAACGATCACGACTTCCTCCACCACGGTCAACGTCACCTACACCAACCCGATCGGGATCTCGTTCTTTCAGACCGGAGCGGGTGGAGAAACCGACTACTGGATTAACGGAAACACGGGGAACCGGACCCCAGTTTCGACGTCGCCCTACACGAGTGCGATCGTCGACAATATTCCAACGGGAACCGACATGATCGCTCTGCAGTTCGCCGGATCGCAAACGCTGTCATTTTCTGAGGCGATTGCCAACCCGGTGTTCTCTTACGTCAGTCTCAACGGAAACGGTTACGCGTTTCTCAACCAGGATTTCGACATTCTCAGCTTCGGTGACGGTGATCTGATATCGGGAAATTCACCCGGCTATTGGGGCCCCGGCACATCGTTCAAGAACGTCGTCGACCTCGGTGGCGGAAACTTCGAATACCAGTTGTTGGGGACGGGTGAACCGCACGGAACGATTCGCTTCACAGGCGCATTTTCATCCGTCACATGGCGCAGCCTTAGCAACGAAGGCTGGAATGGCTTCACGGTGGGGGTTGAAGGGACAGCCCGGGAAGTGTTCGGAAACGGCGTTCCGGAACCTAGCTCGATCGTCATCTTTCTGGGCATGGGACTTTTTGCCATGGTCCTGAATGGCAAACGTCGCAAGCAGGCAACTGCGACCGCCTGAACTTTGACATCGCGTTTTTGTGACATTCGAAAAACACCTGACCCCGTCGGCTCCGGCCGGCGGGGGTTTTTGTGCGCCTGTGAATTGGCTGCAGCGCCGCAGACCCACCCGCACATCGGTTTGAGGCATTCGTGTGGCGCGTCTCCGCCCTTTGGAAGGGAGGCAGGGGGGCCGCTGCAGGTTGAATCGCGGTCGCCGCGTCGAACATCGAACATCGAACATCGAACATCGAACATCGAACATCGAACATCGAACATCGAACATCGAACATCCAACATCCAACATCCAACATCCAACATCCAACATCCAACATCCAACATCCAACATCCAACATCCAACATCCAACATCCAACATCCAACATCCAACTTCCAACTTCCAACTTCCAAAACTGAGAAGGACTGCGGCGGCAGGGGCCTTACCTCAAGTCTCACGCCTCAAGCCTCAAGCCCGCGGCACCGCCCGCACTTCCTCGCGCGGCGGCAGATCCTCCGGCTGCTTCAGATTCCACACCAGTCCCATCGCCCGCAGCGTCACCAGGGCCCACCAGCCGGGGTCGAATTGTGTCGCGCGCAGGCCCAGGCGGGCGGAGCCGGGGAAGGCGTGGTGGTTGTTGTGCCACGCTTCTCCCATCGTCACGAGGCTGAGACCCGGAACGTTGAATCCCTGCACGGCATGTCCCTCGACGTGCCAGTCGCGCTGGCCGACATTGTGGGCCAGGTAGCCCACGAGCGAATGCCCGATCAGCGAGAGCGTCACGCGGACCGAAATTCCCCAGACGACAAACGTCCAACCGCCGATCGCATAGCAGAGCAGCGCCCACGGAACCTGCTGCAGCATCCACGTCTGCTGCATCAGGCGGTAGACCGAATCGCGGGCCACGCGCGGCTCGATCACAAACTGCGGCGGATGCGCGAGCCGCATTTCGCAGTGCAACTGCCTCGCGAGATCGCGCCATAGCGGAGGGCGATCGGTGAAAAATGGATGGCACGCCGCGTGGCGCTGCGCCCAGTCGCGGATGTCGTGCGCGTAGAGCATCCGCATTGGCCCCCCCATGCCGACGACCGTCCCCAAATGCACGAGCGTGTATTCCAGCCAGCGCGGACACTCGAAGCTGCGGTGAATGAGCAGGCGGTGCAGCCCGATCGAGTGCCCCAGGCAGAGCGTGAAAACGGTCAGCGCCCCGCCGAACGCCACGGCGTCCCAATGAAATGTAAACCTGGCCCCGATCACGGCGACCAGCGCGTGGGCCGTGAACCACAGCGACTTGAACGGGCTCCAGACGACCGTTCCCTCGCAGGGATTCGTCTGGCTCGAGCGAGGCCGCATGCGCGGGACTTCGTTGACGACGTGGCGGCCGCAATCCGGGCCGCGTCGAGAGTTTGCCATCGCCGCCGATCGAACCCCGGCACGCTCGAATTTAACAGGCCGAATTCCTGGAGTATGAAGGGAAGGCATGGCAGATCGCTCCGAAATCGACAGACGGATAACTGCGACATGCAGCACCGTTGAAATCAGAACCGCGATTGCAGGACAGCAATTAACCGGCATTTTTCCCTCACCCCTCGCGTCCAAGCTCCTGCTTGGACATGCCTCGTTCGCAGCTCCTCTGCACGTTGTGTGTCACGCGCAAATCAGGATCCGACATAGAGGGATAACAGGCGGAACCCGACCAACCGCGGTGATCCAAGCGGATGCATCGCCGGACGAAACGATCCGCGAAGCAGGAGCTTCGCACGCGGCGTCTCCAAGCAGAGCTTGGAGACGAGGGTTCCCCGACCCCTGAATCCTGAATCCTGAATCCTGAATCCCCGTCCATCCCCGTCCCTCGAACGAGACGTAAGCTTCCCTCCGTGCAGAGTGCAGGTATAATCGGGCCGAATTGCACGCCCCCTGGTGTGTCGCCGCGGGGCTCTTCCACGGCATGGTGACCGTGGACATGTGGCGTCTCCTTGAAGAGGTGCGATATGCGAATGGGCATGGCGTTGGGCCTGGCGGTTTGTCTGCTCCTGGGTGCGGACGCGGCTGAGGACTCGAAAGCGCTCCAGGGAACCTGGACGCTGGTCTCGGGGGAAGTCAGCGGCAAGGCGATGACAGCCGAAGAGATCAAGGACGGAAAGCTGACAATTAAGGGCGATACGTACACCGTCGAGATCAAGGGGCGGGAAAAATCGACGGGCGTCCAGAAGCTCGACGCGACGAAGAAACCCAAGACCCTCGATGGCAAGAGCAGCGCCGGCGCTGACAAGGACAAAACCATCCTCGGTATCTACGAGCTCAAAGGGGATGAATTCCGCATCTCGCTGGCTCCCCCCGGCAAAGAGCGGCCGACCAAATTCACGACCGCTCCCGACAGCGGCTACTGGATGCACGTCTGGAAACGGGCGAAGTAATGCACGGCCAGCGCTATCGACACATCTTTTTCGCCCCTCTCCCTCTCCTTATCCATCTCCCCTCTCCCTC
>JAGVKR010000832.1 GCA_020050375.1 Planctomycetales bacterium | reverse complement strand
GAACGCGCGGATCACGTAGTCGCGGTAGCGATAGGCCGCGGGCCGCGGCACATCCTGCTCGCGTTTCCCTTCCGAATCGGCGTAGCCGGCGAGGTCCAGCCAGTGCCGGCCCCAGCGTTCGCCGTACCGCGGCGAGTCGAGCAACCTTTCGACCAGCCGCTCGTGCGCGTCACGACTGTTATCGGACAGAAACTGTTCGATCTGGGCCGGCTCGGGGGGGAGACCAGTCAGATCGAAACAAAGCCGCCGGAGCAGTGTGGCCCGGTCGGCCTCGGGGGCGAGCGACAGGCCGCGCTCTTCCAGCTTCGAAAGGATGAACGCGTCGATCGGATTTCGGACGCGATCGGCATGTCGAACCACTGGGGGCGGGGTCGCGACAGGGGGGCGGAATGACCAGAAGTCGCGTTCCTGATCGGTGACTGCCGGATCGGGACTGGTGGTCGCGACGTCGGGCTTTTCATCGCTGGCGGGGGCGCCGCGCTGAATCCAGTTGGCGATTGTTTCTATCTCGGCCGGCTCGATCGGCTTGATGCTCACCTCGATCAGGCTTTTGATCGGGGGCATCTCGGCCGACCGGATCTTGCGGATCAGCAGGCTTTCTTCCGGTTGGCCGGGGACAATCGCCGGTCCCGATTTTCCGCCGCGGAGGAGACCCGCGCGCGACCGAAGATCAAGGTCCGCCTCGCGCCGGCTCGCCCCATGACAAACAGTGCAGCGCCGAAGCAGAATCGGCAGGACATCGTGCTCACCGACGTTGGCTGTTGACGAGTCAGCCGGCTTTCCATCGCTGACAGCCCCCGCTTCGATCCAACGACGAATCGTCGCCACGTCGGCTTCGCTCAATCGATCTTTCTGATCAGGGGGCATGCTGCCATCGTGGACCTTTTCGTACAGCAGACTCTCGTCGGGTTTGCCCGCCTCGACAATCGCCCCCGATTCGCCCCCTTTGGCGATTCCCGCTGCAGTCCGCAGGTCAAGATCGGCCTTGCGCCCAGTCTCGCCGTGGCACTTGAAGCATTTCGCTGCAAAGATGGGACGGATATCGCGGTCGAAGCTCGGGAGGCGATCTTTGGCGGAGGCCGGCGTAATAGCCTTTTCGGGTGCCGGGGGAGCCGCGCGCAAACTGGATTGCAAAATTGAGCCCGAACAAACCGCGCAGCAAGACAGCGCGGCCGCAGTGACGACTCGCCGCAGTCTTCGGATCTCATCGCGGCGCGACTCACTGCCGGGGGAACCAAGCGTCGCTTCGACGGCCGAATGTCGATGGAGACGCCGATTGCTCATTTTTCAGTGTTCCTTTTTCGCGATCGCTGTTGACGATGGCCAAGTCCTGAACGCAAAATCCGCCCCATAATGCATTCTACATGAGTTGCTAAGCCGTTCGGAATCCCGCGTCGAAATTCGGTCGGTTTTCCGGTGGTCGCACACCGGGGGTCACGCCGTTGCTCGAAGTCGCCGTGTTGTTGTGATCCAATGTAGCCGGATCTCACCGAAACGCGCAGTCGCGGACGATGTGGCTCAGATTTGGTGGGGCTGTCGTCCAGTTGTTGGTATGCAGCCATGACACGTGGATCGAAAATCGGGATTCGATCGGGTCAGTGGAAGTCAGCGGCGCGAAAGCGAGCGAAGTGGCGCTGCCGCATCGACTGGTCGGCTACGCGGTGGAGCAGGACGGCGGCCGCAATCGATTACACGTTCAGGTGGACGTGCCCGCCAAGGGGTTCCAGCAGTCGGCGCTGCGCGTTGCGGGGGCGACCGTCGAGCTCGTCGTCACGCGGCCGGAACCACAGAAGGCTTCAACCGAGAAATAGACGAAAGAAAAGACCTGGGATGAATCGGTCCGGCGCATCAGGACTTGACGTCCCTCACTTCTTCTTTCGGGTGTTTCATGGTTCCTCCTCTTCGTCGCCTATCGCAGTCGCCGGGGGAAAGTTCGGCTGAAAGGCCAGACTTGAGGGATGGCTGTGATCCGCGCCGTGCGTGGCGAAGGCTCCGCTTCGATGAAGACGCTGTGCCCTTTTTGCAACATCGCACCCGCGACCTGGAGCGCACGCTGTTCCGTCAAACCTTCCTCAACGACGACCTGCGTGCCGTCTGTGACGATTGCAACGACTCGCCACGCGATAACCATACGTTTCTCCGACTGATGCGGCCTGCCGAACTGACTGCAGGCAAACGAACCTGCAACGGGCGTGCCGGGCGTTCGCGCATTGCGGATCGCGCATAAGTCATTCGCTTGGTGCTCCGGGCGGGAACGGACGTGGCGTGTGAGTCGCACTGGCAGACAGATCAGGATTTACGCTCTTCATTCCGGCAGATAGACTGCCCGCATGTCGAGCCCGGTAGACTTGAGATCGGCGAACGAGACTGAAAGACCCAGCCGCCACCGGCTGCGGATTCCGCTGTCGCTGAAGATCGTGCTTGCGATCGGAACGCTGCTCGCCATGGCTGCCTTTACGTCGATTTGTGTTCCCGCATATTGGGAGTACACGGCGATCCGGCGGATCGAGAGTCTCGGGGGCAAGCTGTATCCGAGTGCCACTGCGACGGGTTTCTTCGAGCTTGCCATTGCCAGGTACGCGTACCCGGTTGACGATGTCTCGCGGATGTGGAGCGTGGATCTTTCGAGAAGCGGCGCGACGGATGCCGACCTCGCTGTCCTGCGGTATTTGACCGGCCTGTCGACCCTCGCTCTCCGTTCAACCCATGTCACGGATGCCGGACTGGCACATTTGACGGCCTGCCAAGGCCTGCAAACGCTCGACCTGAGCGGAACTCGCGTGTCCGATCAGGGACTTATCCATCTGCAGGGGTTGCCCGACCTGGCCGATTTGAATCTGAGCCGCACAGAGATCACTGACGCGGGGCTGGTCAATCTGGCCGCGATATCGGGATTGCGGATTCTCCGTTGCAGCGGCCTGCCGATCACCGATGCCGGGCTGGCTCACCTTGCAGGACTTACCGGCCTCTATGCGATCGTTCTCGACGGGACGCGGATTACCGATACAGGATTATCGTATCTTTCGAAGATGGCCGAACTGCAGGCCATCGATCTGAGCGCCACGCAGGTGACTGACGCGGGAGTTGCGAGCCTCGCAGGGCTGACAGGCCTGGACACGATTCTGCTGAATCGGACGAAAGTGACCGATTCCGGCCTCGCGCACCTGAAAGGCCTGCCGCTGCTGCGTGAGGTCCAGTTCGACAACACGCCCGTGACCGAAGCCGCCGCGGCCGGGCTGGAGCAGGCCATACCGGGGCTGAGAGTGCGCCGGTGATTTCCGGTTGACGGACGGCCTGCTGCCTCGTGCCGACGACGAACCCGCTTCGGCGTCGTTATTTTCCGTGCGTCCTACTACCTGATCGGGGCGAAGTCGCCCCAAAAAAAAACGGAAGTCACTCAGGATGAATGACTTCCGTGAGAGGCGCCGGTCGGAGTCGAACCGACGATGGCGGATTTGCAATCCGCTGCCTTAGCCACTTGGCTACGGCGCCAGGGGTGCCTTGCGGCCAGCGTTATTTGCCTTGCGGCGGGTTGCCCGAATCGTAGTGGCCGCTCGGAATCGGGTCAAGTCGTTGGATGTCTGTTCGGGCGGTCGATCGTGTGCCGGAATGAGTTCGGGCCGATGCGAGCGTGGATCCGCTTCGATCGAGGCCTTCGCAGCGATCCCTTGCGGGTACGTTGGGCAGGTGATTTTGAGGCCGAAAGGTGCGTCCCGGTAAACGACCGGCAACGACGCTAGCAGTTATATCGGCTATTTCCACCGCCGGGTTTACGACGGTTGCGAAATCTGAATGGGGGAGGGCGGGGACCAGGGAATGGGGAGTTCGGAATGCGGAGTGCGGAGTGCGGAATACAAAACACGGAAGGTGGAGATAGAGGGCATCGATGTCGGCGGGAATTCCCTCGCTGACGCGTCGGGTTGAGATGCCGCCGCCTCATGACTCCTTTGGTCCCCGGTCCCGGTTCCCCGGTCCCTCTTCTCTTCCATAAGTGCGGCGCATTATTCCTGTTTTCCACCACGTTCGGCGTGGTGGCAAATCGGGGTGGTCGGCGGTAGGATGCGCACTCTCTCACGAACCGCTGCCGCCCGGCGGTTCTTCTCCATTGGTTTCCTGGTCTCACGGATATTCGCGCTATGTCGCATGCGAAAACGCAGCCTCGTGTCGGTGACGAATCTGAAGAGCAATTGATCAGCAAGGCTGTCGAAGCGGTCAGTCATTGCCGCTGGGTGGTCGGGGAGTGTGCCGCCAAATGGACGCAGCGCTACGCGCGCGGCCGGACCGACGCCGACTTCGGCATCCTGATTGGCGTCAGCGGCGACCAGGTGTATCAGCGGCGACGGGTGTGGGAGACGTTCGCCGCCGTTCGAGGCGATTTTGCGGCGCTCAAGTGGTCGCACTTCTACGCGGCCCTGACGTGGGACGACGCACTCGATTCGTTGCGGTGGGCCACGGAGATGGAGGCGACGGTCGCCGAGATGCGGGCCTGGCGCCGCGCGCAGCGCGGCGAGGACTTGACCGTCGACGCGATGGAGGAGGACGTGGTCCGTTACCT